>CAUVQK010000180.1:0-3998 GCA_963553705.1 uncultured Streptococcus sp. | reverse complement strand
GTTTGCTGGCCAAGTTTTTGAAGACCTGTTACTGCAACACCATCTGCTCCGAAATAGTACCAGTCACTTGGATTATCACCTTGGGCAAAGCGGTTAGCAGCAGCATTACCTGAATCCTTATCAAAGTAACGCAGTTTACCATCTTTGGCACGCGCAATCTTGCCCTTGACTTGGTAGCCGTTTTGGTCGAAGAATTGCTGATTGCCGCCCATGGTTACCAGACCTCTAGCCATGACACCCTTGGCATCAAAGTAACGCCAGTTTTGGCCGTCAGTAGTATAGTAACGGTTGAGAATTTGGGCGCCAGTCTTATCGTAGTAGTACTGATTGCCGTTTTCATCTTCACGGAGAGAGTCACGCAGCTGAATACCATTCTTGAGGAAATAAACTTGCTTGCCATCAATTTCATGAGCACCTGTTGCTAAATAACCTCGTTTATCGAAGTAATACCAATTTCCATTTTCATCTTGGATAAAGGAATTTCTAGCTTGATAGCCACTAGTTGAATAGTACTTGAATCCAGTAGTATCTTTGACAAATCCTGTGTAGGCATTCTTATTAACTAATTGTTTAGGCAGTACCATCTCACCATTCTTGTTGTTGAGATATTCGTTGCTAGCCCAGTCTTTAAGAACATAGTAAGCACCACGACCCAAGATATTGGTACCGTTAAAGTGTTTAGCAGACCACTTGGTAATCTTCTCATCAGTCGTCATCTTTTGACCGTTGGAAATCTGTACTCGTTCAAAGATTTCTGGATATTTAGCTTTGAGTTCATCCAAGAAGACTCCACCATACTTGCCTTGATAGTCTGTACCATTCGTTTTAGTATTGGCAACGTAAAGATTTTCCTTGATTTCTGCGCCTTCACGGTAGGTTCCGTAGTTGTTGACACGAGTTGCTGTTACCACTTCCTTGCCTGGCAGGTTGTAGATTTGGTCTGGCACCCAGTCCGCAATGGCTTGGATATTGACACTGTGAAGAGCACGGAGAGCATTGAGCAGGTCATCTAAAGAACCATATTTATTGTTTTTGCTCATAGCCATATCATAGCGGTCTTCAAATGCATAACCATTCTGGATGATAGAATCTAGGAAAGTACCGTCTTGGCTAGATACATACTGAGGTGGCAGTTCAAATGATGTTACTCCCCATTCCTTGAAGAGGTTGACATTTTTAGCAATGACTTTATTGGTATATTGATCATCGCGAGTTGCAAAGTCTTGGAAGTTAGAGAAGCCTTCGTAAATCAACTGAGAATCAAGAGCTGCGCTAGATTCGTAAACCTGACCGCTGGCATTTTTCTTCTTGCTGGCTGTTACACGAGCATCCTGATCTGCCTTAGCACCAACTGGTACCCAAACAGCCAGATAACCAGAAACTTGGACATTGCTGTAACCTGCGATATCATTCATATCAAAGGTCAAAATACCATTGGCATCTGTCTTCTTCCAGAGGGATTGTGGTACTTCTTCGTCAGTTAAATAGCGGGAAATACCATCTTTGGTCGTCAAGAGCACAGGACGGTAGTATTGATTCTTATGGGCTGCTCCCATATTGACTTGCAGTTTATCCCATTCGTTAAGTTTCAGATTCGGATTATTAGAAGCAATAACTGCCATCCCTTGGGTACGAGTTTCTGCTGTTCCTTCATCTGTTGCTTCGTTAGCACCAGTACCGTAACGAACAGAAGTCAAAATACCATTGTAAGACCATTTATCAGCCTCACGAGGTACACCCATATAGGTGACTTTCATGTCCTGTCCACCAGCTACATACTTAATCCGAGCACGCAACAGGGCATCAATAGCGTCGTGGTAAGGAGATTTTTTCTCCATGTATTGACCGTCATCTGTATAGAGATCGCCATAGTAGACCCGAGTGATGGAGTCTTTGTTGGAGAGCATAAGAGCATGAGCAGTTGGAATATTGAACTGCGTATACTTCTTGTCCGCCTTGTGCATATCTTCGTTGTAGATCTTGAAGGCTTGCTTGAGCTCATCCATGGTAAAGGTCAAACCATCCGTATTTGGATTGATATTTTCCCGGATGATGTCGGCAATAACGGTTTGCACTTCACTGTCATGAGCCCGAACAAAGATATAGTTGGCCATCCGTTCGCCATTTTTCTTTTCTGAAGAACGGTCATTCAGACTATTGGTAATCGTTGGCTCCACACCACTACGGATAGAAAGCTTACGCATGAACGAATAAAGCAAGGATAGGCGAAGCTTATTATCAATCGGCAATTGTGCACCCTTGGTGTCTTTGTTGTAGTCAGGGTCGTTGTCAGACCAAGCTTCCAAGATAGACAGATGCTTGATGGCTTCTTCTTCACTTTCTCCAACCTTGTAGCGAGACTTGAAGTAGTCAGAGGCAATCTGGAGCAAGTCCGCATTGACATTGTCTACCGCATCGACACGGACTCCGTCAAAGTTAGCAGTCGGATCATTGGCTACGATGCTTCCAAAGTTCATCATAAAGTGCAGCCAGTTGAGTTGCTCAGCCTGAACAGCTGGATTAGAGTTGTCAAAGTCGTTAGCTAGCAGGAACTCATAACCACCATTTGACTTGTCAATGAAGTACTTAGGTGTACCAGTTTGGTTGGTAGGTGTGCGGTTAAGGATGCGGTACTTAGAATTAGCATGAGAAGTCTTCTCACTATTGGAATATAGCAGAGCTCCGCCTTGCAAGTGGTCCTTATTAGTACCAGTTGTTTCAGACTCTGTCTTGATATTCCAGTTTGGCTGAGTTTTGACAAATGCGCCCATCAGTGTTCTCAGCCATTTAGTATCGCCTTCTTTACCGATTCTTTCTTCAATTTTGCGCTGAACCTGCTGAGAAGCACCTGTCAGGATAGCTTGTTCCACTTTGTTTTCAAAAGCTCCTGCTCCCAGACCTTGCTGGTTCATATAGTTGAGATAGCTAACCTGCGTTTGCTTATCAGGCCACCAAGCCATCAAAAGCGGACGTAGGTCTGTTTCTGTCGATGCTGTCCATGTTTTTCCGTCTTTCAAGATGAACTTTGGACGATACCAGCTATCTGCTGTCAGGTAGCCGTCAACTGTTTCAATATCCTTTTCCGTAGTGCCATGGAAGGCATTCTTTTGAGTGAATTCATTATTGAGACTGCTAGTACCTTGCTGGAATTGATACTCAGCTGAATCAATCAATGCTCCAGTCTCTGCATCAAAATAAAGAATTTTTCCATTGAGCTCAACAGCGAAATTCTTTTTAACTGTACCATCATCCTGAACATAGTATTTCTTACCATCAATGGTCTTGATGTGAGATAAGACATCATCATCATGCTCAGTATTAACAGGCGCCGCTTGGGCTTGAGCAGCTACCATTCTTTCAGCTATCGCTCCCTGTCTTTGAGCAGGTTCTGGCAAGCGATCTTTCTTTGCAACTTTTGGATTTGCAACAATCTTGTCTGTAACAGTCTTCTTTGCTTGTTTGTCAGAAGTTGCTGGACTTGCTTGTCTATCCTGATCAGTTGCTTCCGGTTTAGCAGTTTCTGATGTTGCATTAGCTGCTTTTGCTTCTTCAGCAACAGCTGCCTTTTCTGTAGCTGCTGCTTCTGCTACTGCCGGCTTAGCTGGCTCTTGAGCATCTGTTTGAGCCGCTGCTTCCGTATTTGCTGCAGTTTCAACAGTTTTTTCACTGGCTACAGCAGCATCAGTCACCTTGTCTGCAGAAGTTGCTTTTTCTGCTTCCAGTGGAGAAGCTGAGTTAGCTTGTACTTGAACTGGCTGCCCTGAACTGCTATCCTGAGCTGCAGCTGACTCTTGAACTGCCACCTGCTTGACATCATCAGCGTGGACAAGACCTGCTTCGAGACCAAGTACTTTTGGTGCTACGATAAGTGCTAAGGTAGTCACACCGATGGCTACCCAGTTCTTCTTAACTTTATGCATCTTATAATGAATTTTTTTCTCCATCATAAAACCTCCTTCTGAATTTGGTATAAAGTTATACTCTTATTCTAGTATATT
>CAUVQK010000179.1:0-4011 GCA_963553705.1 uncultured Streptococcus sp. | reverse complement strand
GCTCCTCTAGCTTCTCAAGGTCTGCCACAATCTGCTCCTTGGCATAAGGCGGATCCAAAAGGACTAAGTCAAAAGTACCTGTCAAGGTATCTAGAGCTCGAGCAGACTCCATCTTGAGCAAGTCAAAACGTGTGGACTCCTTAGTCATCTGGATGTTCTCTGAAATAATAACCTGAGCTCTGCGATCCTTTTCAACTAAGACGGCTTCCTCCATACCTCGCGAAATAGCTTCAATGGCCAAACTCCCGCTCCCAGCATAAAGATCTAGCACCCGACCGCCATCAAAATAGGGACCAATCATATTAAAAATTGCCCCCTTGACCTTATCGGTCGTAGGCCTAGTCGTCTTGCCATCCAAAGTCTTGAGGGGCCTACCCCCGTATTTACCTGCAACAACTCTCATAAAAAACATTATAACACACATCGCACAGGAGGCCAATTTTTTGAAAACTTGACAGATAAAAAACAGAAGTGGCTCAACATTAGAGACTTCTGTTTTCTTTTAGTTTTAGTAAAAAATCAATTAATTCAGGCTGACAGTTTGCCTTATCCAAGATTAACCCCATTGACCGGCCACCATGATGTAAAAGCTCTCCGGCTTGTCTATAATCGCCACAATATCTTGGTAGTCATATCGAGAGGTATGATTACGATTAAAGACCTGAAAATCCATCTCATAAAAGTTAAATTCCTGCTCCAAATCATGCCAGAGAGGATTATCCTTATAGAGCTTGAGGAATTGTTGGTTAAAAGAACGATAGAGTAAAAAAGGCATAATCGGCATGAAAATGAAAATACCAATAGCTGGCAAAGGCTCCCTAAAAAATAGACAGACCAATCCCACTGCTAATAAAGCCACTTCACCAACGATCAGAGGCAAGAGCCCTGTCTTTCGATACCAAAAGTTGGCCCAAGCGAAACGGCGGTAGGCTTCTTCTGTCATAGTCGTTTTTGCTGTCACAGGAAACATCTCTCTACCTCCAAGCTAGATTCTTTCCTATAGTTTACCACATTCTTGCTCGGAATGAAAATACTCAATAAAGAACTTGCTTTTCTCAATTTCATCTGGTATACTATATGTAACTTTTAAAACGTTACATAGGAGGTGCAATATGTTTTCTCATGAAAAATTAAAAAAACGCCGGCTGGAGCTCAATCTACCACAGTCTTCCATTTACCAAGAGCTAGGCATCTCTCGAAAGACTTACTCAGCTTGGGAAAATGGTCTAGCAGAGCCCCATGCAAAAAATCTCAGGAGGTTGGCCACCTGTCTCAAGGTCCAGGAGAACTACTTTGTGGATGAGACCAGTGCGCTCTACACCTACCCTTTACTAACTCCACCACATAAAAAAGAAATAGACCAGCTCGCTAGTCGGCTCTTAGAGAGACAGCGCAAAGTTAGCTCTCTTACAGCCTATAAGGTTCTATCCGTTGAGCTGGCTGCAGGGCTAGGTCATAGTTACTATGACAATGAAACAGACTATGAAACCGTCTACTTTGATCAAGATATCCAGCATGACTTTGCATCTTGGGTCTCTGGGGATTCTATGGAGCCCAAGTATCCCAATGGCTCTGTTGCCCTTATGAAACAGACAGGATTTGACTACGATGGGGCAGTATATGCTCTCATGTGGAATGGCAAGACCTATATCAAAAAAGTCTACCGTGAAGCTGAAGGCCTACGCTTAGAATCTATCAATCCTGACTACGAGGATCTCTTTGCTCCCTATGAAGACCAGCCTAGCATTGTTGGTATCGTAGTCGGACATTTTCTGCCGATTGAGGTGTAAGTTATGGTCCTATTTGATTATTCACGCGAGCCCCATTCAGACATTGCTTTTGTGGATATGAAAAGTTTTTACGCCTCTTGTGAATGCATTGCCCTCGGCCTTGACCCTTTAAAAACCTCTCTCTGTGTCATGAGCCGGGTTGAAAATTCTGCCGGACTAATCCTAGCTGCCACCCCTCTCTTTAAAAAGAATTTTGGCAGCAAAAACGTCAGCCGAAGCTACAATCTTCCTTTTGATGTCCACACCCGTAAGTTCAACTATGCTGCCGCTCACCAGCAGGGACTGCCTATTACAGCAGATTATGTTCGTTTTATTGAAGACGCTGCCCAAAAGACCCTACTGGTCCCCCCTCGGATGAACTACTACATCCAGAAAAACATGGAAATCCAAAAGATTTTCCAGAATTTTGCGGCTCCCGATGATATTTTCCCCTACTCAATTGATGAAGGCTTCCTAGATTTGACAAGCTCTATCAACTACTTCATTCCCGATCAGACGCTGGACCGCAGGACCAAACTAGACCTGCTGGCTGCCCGCATTCAACAGGCTATCTGGAAGAAGACTGGGATTTACGCCTCTATCGGTCTGAGCAACTCCAACCCTCTTCTCGCCAAGTTGGCCTTGGATATTGAAGCCAAACACACAAAAAAGATGCGGGTCAACTGGTCCTATGAGGATGTTCCAAGTAAGGTCTGGACTATTCCGACCATGACAGATTTTTGGGGCATCGGCCACCGAACGGCCACCCGTCTTAAGAAGCTAGGCATCCACTCCATTTATGATTTGGCTCACTTTAACCCCGATATTCTCAAAAAAGAAATGGGAGTCATAGGTCTCCAGCTTTGGTTTCACGCTCATGGCATTGATGAAAGCAATGTTCATAAGCCTTATCAGGTTAAGTCACACGGCCTGGGAAATTCGCAAATTCTCCCCCGAGATTATAGACAGCAGGCAGAGATTGAGCTTGTTTTCCGAGAAATGGCGGAGCAGGTCGCCATCCGACTCAGACGGACCGACAAGAAGTGCCAGTGTGTCTCCATCTATGCCCGCTATTCCAAACAGGAGCGCCTGCCTTCCATTCATACACAGAAAAAAATTGAGCCCACCAATAACAGCGATCGACTGGCTCAAATCGTCGTTCAGCTTTTTCGCTCCAAATATCAGGGTGGGGCTATCCGACAGATTGGCGTTTTTTACGGTGACTTTGTCAATCAAGGATATGGTCTGATTTCTCTCTTTGACGATCCCCTGCAAGTTCAAAAAGAAGAGAAGCTCCAGCTGACGATTGACCGCATCAGAGATCGCTTTGGCTTTACCTCTTTGCTTAAGGGAGCCGCCTTGCTGGACTCCTCCCGTGCTATTGCTCGAAGCAAGTTAACTGGTGGCCATTCTGCTGGAGGTTTGGAGGGCTTATCATGACCGACCGCTCTTATCTTCCCTATCAGTCAGCACGTGACTTTCAGGATCGGGGCATGGCTAAGTGGGCTGGCTTTTTCCTCTCTGAGCATAGCACTGCTCTGGCCAAAAAAGAACTAGATATCAGTCGCCTGACCCAGCTTGACAGACAGGAGAAATTCCACTTACTCAGTCAGGCCTACAGCCAGCAAGTTCCCATCCGAATCACCTTTCTTAATAAGGAAAGGCTGACCGACGTTACTGCTACTGTCTTTCGTCTAGACAGCGAGCAGGTCCTCCTGCAGGAAGGTGACCATTACAAAGTCCTTGCTATCCACCAGATTCTTTCGATACAAGCTTCAGGAGGCGCAGATGACCACTCAGAATTTACATGAGGAACTTCAATTTGACTATTTTTCCCAGAATTACTATCAATTTCAAGAGGATTTTTATCAATTTTCCAATCTTCCCCAGCCTCTGATGGTCATGGAAGATGACATCCTACTCCACATGGCCAGCCGCCAGGTCACTCATTTCAAACTTTCCAAGACCAAAAGTTTGGACAAGAAGGACCATTACTTCCACTTTACCGTCAGTCGCCCAGACCAAGCAAACCGACTCTGCATTTACCACTATCAAGGCCAAACAGAAGATATAAATCAATGAGCTCCCAAACTAAGTCTGGGAGCTTATTGTATGGAGCTGGCCATCTACTAGAATCTTCTCAATTCTTTCTTGCTTTAAACCAGGGAATAATATTAAAGATTTGAACCGGGTATATTCGAACTTGAGAAACACCATTCTTTTTAGGTTATATACCTAGTTT
>CAUVQK010000178.1:0-4018 GCA_963553705.1 uncultured Streptococcus sp. | reverse complement strand
TTTATTTTTTCTTCACTGCCTCCTGAAGTCAAAGAAAAACAAGTCCGAGCTAAAATTCTCTCAGACTTGTCTTTAGGGGGGAATGTCTATCTTGCAAGTTTTAGTTTTGCTTCAAAATCATCAATCACTTTTTGCAGATTTAGGCGCCCTCTATAGATACCATAGCCAAACAAAAGCATGGCTAAGATACCAAGTAGAGCTAGGACGATTCCTGCAATCAGCGCTAGGAGATTAGTCTCATGAAAGAGATAAATCAGAACAAGACCGATGCTGGCAATGGCAAAGAAGAGACTGAACCAGCGTCCTAGATTTTCAATCATATGCTTCTGGTAGTGAATTTCTGTTTCATAGCCCTGAATCAATTCTTGTTCTGTCATGATCTTCTCCGTTCTTTCTTTTACTCTGCTCAAACAAATTTATACTAGACGAGCAGCAAATCGGACTTACTGCCAGCCTAAAATTGAGCGAGAATTAGTATTTCAGTTGAGGGTCAAAGATGCCAAGCGCTACACCAATCAAAGCAATGATAACCAAGAGGAGCATAACGAGGTTTGGTGATACTTTTTTCTTGGCCATCAGCCACCAGCAAAGGGTGATAAAGCCAGCTGTTAAGAGACCTGGATAAACACCGTCAATTTTTTCTTGCAGCTTGAGGAAGGCTTCGCCATCAGCATTCTTCAGCTCTAATGAAGTCGTTACAGATACCCAAGTTGCAGCAACTGCCCCGATAACCATACCACCAATGACACTGATTGCCTTACGAAGGGCCTGTCCTTTAGGTCCTACAAGGAATTCTACCGCCTTGTCCCCTAATTCATAGCCTTTGAAGTAGGCAAAGCGCATACCGCCATAGATGAGAACATTCCAGACAAGGATGTAGAAGAGAGCCCCGATAGGATTTCCCCCTTTCGAGAGGCCAAGGGCAATCCCCAGCAGAACCGGAATCAAAGTTCCAACCACCAAAGAGTCACCAATACCTGCGATAGGTCCCATAAGACCGGCACGCATACCATTGATAGTTTCGCTATCAACAGCGTCACCATTGGCACGCGCTTCTTCCAAACCAGCTGTAATCCCCACTACCAAAGCTCCGAGCTGAGGTTCTGTGTTGAAGAAAGCCGTGTAGGTCTGCATAGCTTCTTTCTGCTCTGCTTTGTCTTTGTAGAGTTCTTCCACGATTGGCAGCATAGAGGTCAAGTAGCCGAAAGTCTGCATGTGCTCTTGGGAGAAGCAAGTCAAATGACCATAGTACCAATGGTGGAATGATTTCGCTAAAGTCTTTTTGGTTATTTTCTTTCTTTCAGCCATCTTAGATATCCTCCTCATCGTCATCAAAGTCAGCCCCACCAGCCGGCGCGGTCACACGAGCTGATTTGATTACTTCCAATTCATAGTAAATTACTGCAAAAATCAATGAAACAACTGCACTGGCAACCAAATTAAGACCAAGTGACTTAGCCAAGGTGAAGCCCACAAAGAATGGGATAAAGTCAGCAGCTTTCGTAACGATTTGTTTCAAAAGAATGGCAATACCGACACATGGGAGAAGAGCTCCGACTGTAAAGAGGGATTTCATGATGAAGCCATCCATTGGCAGGTGGGTTTTCATCAGTTCAACCATATTCGGACCAAACTTCGTGATAATCATGGTTGGAAGGAAAGAGAAGACGAAGTGGGAGATCCAAGGATAGACCCAGTCAACAGCGTAAAGCTTTTTGAATTCGCCTTTTTCAACGGCTTTCCAACCAATGTGTTGCCAAAGCAAGTTTGTAGTTGCTGTTCCATAGAAGAGAACTGTACCGATAGTACCAACTGCTGCTCCAATCGGTGCAGCTGCTGCAGCGATAGCAGATTCGGATGTGATACCTTTTGAGTGAACAAACAAGATTGCGAGAGGAATCCCAATGTAAGAGATCGCCCGCACGTCAGCGGAAACTGTACCACCTGGTGTTACCAGAGCGATGTAGAGGACCTGAAGGGCTACCCCGACCATAATCCCTGTTTTTAAATCTCCAAGAATCAACCCGCTAATCAAACCTCCGACCAGAGGACGTCCCAGAGTGTAGTTACCAATACTAGAACCACCCATACCAGGCATAGAAGCTAAACTAGCAAAAAGACCCAGTAAAGCGGCTTGCAGCCAAGAAATTGTCATAATAGACTCTCCTTTTCATTATTGTAATTAAAAACCAAATTTAGACTTGAAATCGCTCCAGTAACCGATGGAAACATCTGGCAAGAGCTGGAATTTGACTTTGTAGCCTGCTTTTTCGATCGCCTCAATCGCTTCTGCCTCTTCCTGGGTGATGGACTGATTGTTGCCCAGCTTAACAGCTCCCGGACGGTCATTAGCAGGACCGATGATGATTTCCTTGACATCACCAGGTACAAAACCTTGGTCCACTAGAATTTCCTTCATGTCCACAGGATTTTTTGTAATGAGGAAATAGCGACTGTCTGACTCGGTGACCTTGCCTGATTTTTCCTTGAAGGCTTCCTTGGTCCAAACAAAAGTCTTTTTATCAGAAGCTCCCTTGTAGGCCTGAATCAAAACCTTGTTTCCTGCTGCTGCATTATTAACTGCAATCAAGCCATCACAAGGGTATTCCTTAGCCCAGCGAGTGACTGTTTGACCGTGGATCATGCGGTCGTCAATCCGTACAAATGATACTGTCATCTTTAAAATCTCCTTTTATCTTTTATAATGTATAGCGGAAGCACTAAATGTCGTCATCATCTTCGTCAGCTGCATCACTTACGACTTCAAATTCCTGCAAAGCAGCTGTGGCCTCGGAAAGGATAGCCTGAGCCAGCTCTTTTCCGTCTAAGATGTCTTTCATAACCAAGCCAGTCAGTCCCATGGTCAGGTTCAAACCGCCCAAAATAACTGCTGAGTCGAGCTTATCCATGTCAGCTAAGACGCTAGCTGCTGTCGTCAGAGGACTGCCTCCTACAATATCAGCCAGAACTAAGACACTGTCATCAGCGCTTAAGCCAGACAAGGCTTGAGTAAAATCAACTGCAAAATCATCAACTGACTTGCCTTCCTGAAGACCGACCGCAATCACCTGATCCGTCTTGTCTCCGGCAAACATCTTCAAGGAACTCTGCACGCCTGCAGCCAGTCCCCCATGGCTGACCAGTACAAGGTATTTCATCTTTCCTGCCTCCTTTATCCTTCTAGCTCTTAGCCCAGTCAGGCTTTAGATGACGAAGGATTTATTGATGATTTTATTGTACAAGGTTTGTAACCGATTTCATATTGTCAAATGTCATTTTGCCCAGATGACATTTGTTAGGAAAAATATGACATTTGTCATATTGGTCTAGGCAGCTGTACTTTTTTCTGACTTAATTGGCAATAAAAAAGAAAGCAGATTATTTTCCGCTTTCTATTTCTCTTTGAATGCTCGGCAAGGCACTGTCAATCTCTTGATTCTGCATAGCATTTTGAATCAGATAGTCCATCCGGTCCATCGTATGACGGTCTACTTCTAGACTGATGTCAATGATGGAGCGATTCATCATGTGGTTTAGCCTCTCAGAAGTCAAGGAATCCAAGCCAAAATCATCAGCCTGTAAGATTTCTCTAGCCTGTTGACTTTTCACCACAGATGGTAAAACTGAGGTCCCCTGAGATTTTTCAAACAAGGCCTGCTGGCTTTCTTTATCCTGTGACAGCAAGAGCATAAATTCCCAAGCCAGCTTCTCTTGCTTTGTATTGGAAGACATGGCAAAGAGCGAGGTCTTAACCTGTGTTCCCATCACCTGGCTATTGGCTGTCGGCATGGGGATACAGGTCCAAGAAAAGCTAGAATACTTGGCAACATGGTAAGGGTAAGGCTTGTAGGTCCGATACTGGGCCAGACTCATGGGATAGAAGGCCACCCGTCCCTCATCAAAGTCATTAGAAGTCACCTTATAGTGCTGGCTGAGCATGTCTAGCTTGCTCATAAAGGCCAAGGCTTGGTGCATCTCTGAGCTGTCTACATTGATACCGGATTTATCGGTAAGATGG
>CAUVQK010000177.1:0-4031 GCA_963553705.1 uncultured Streptococcus sp. | reverse complement strand
TGCATTGTTTACCTTACTTTTCTGGTTTTTTCGTAAATAATTTTAAAAGTTGTCAAAAACTGCTCCATCTGGCTCATATCGTTGTCAAGATCCAAACTGATACGGACAGCAGTTTGAGCGAGAGACTTTTCGATACCCATAGCGATTAGGGTTCCTGCTGGCTTTCCAACCTTAGAAGAGCAAGCGCTGGTCGTCGAGATATAAATCTCGTAGTCTTCAAATGCATGAACGACGACTTCACCCCGCACTCCCTTGATACCAAAGGTTAGTATATGGGGTGCAAAATCCTCTATATCTGAGAAAATCATCACATCTGGATACTTCTGCAGCTCTTCAAAGAGAATTTGCTTCATCTGAGCCGTCCGCTGGGCAAATGCTTCTTGCTTTTCCATGGACAAACGTAGAGCCTTGGCTGTCGCTGCAATACCAGCTAAATTTTCTGTTGTAGAGCGCTTATCCGACTCCTGGCCGCCACCAGTCAAGAGGGGACTGATTTTCTTGCCAGACTTGATATAGACAAAGCCTACCCCCCGAAGACCGTGAAATTTATGACTGGAAAATGTCGCAAAATCCACACGGTCCGTCAGATAAGCAGCTGTTGGAATCTTCGTAACAGCTTGTACTGCATCCACATGAAAGGAAATGGTCGGCTTATCTGCTAGCAGTTCTGATATCTTCTGAATAGGCTGAATACTACCGATTTCATTATTGATAGCCATGACTGATACCAGAGTGGTGTCTGGTCGAATCAACTCAGCCAGCTTATCTACATCAACAAAACCTGCCTTATCAACTGGGGCAAAATCCACTTCAAACCCTTGACTCTGCAGCCAGAGAGCTGATTCTTTAACCGCGGGATGCTCAATGTTGGATACGATGATGTGTTTTCCAAAGGGAACTTTTTCAAAAGCAACTCCCTTTAGCACCCAGTTGTCCCCTTCTGTCCCTCCGGACGTAAAAAAAATCTCCGACGAAGACTTATCTAAAAGCTCTGCTATTTGCCTGCGTGAAGCTTCTAAGAGACGGGTTGCCTGACTGCCTAAACTGTGCAGACTGGATGGATTGCCCCAGATTTTAGAAGCTACTTCTGTGTAAGCAGCCAAAGCCTCAGGATAAGGCTTGGTTGTCGCTGAATTATCTAAATAAATCATGTTCTTTCCTCTAAATTTCAATACTCCTATTGTAACACGAAAGAGAAACTGGAACAAGAAAGAAAAAGCCCTAAATTCTTAGAACTTAGGACTAAACATCACCGGTCATAAAACTCATGCAATAAGCCAAAAAGTTCCTGTTGTTGAGCTAACAAGTTCTGACCGATGGTAGTAGATTTGATGAGGGTTCGTTCCTCTACATTTTCAATCACCTTTTTCAGGGAGGTCTGAGCAAACGGCGATTCTACGACTTTTTGAGCATTTTGGAAAGGCTGATGGGTCACTAGCTGGAAGCCATAGGAATTATTGAGCAGTGAATAGCCAGCCGTTCCGGTCTTCTTCTGATAGGCCTCGCAGAGGCCACCATCAATGACAAAGAGCAAGCCGCCACCACGGATAGGCGACTCTCCCTTGCCCGTCTTAACCGGAGTATGACCGTTGACCATCCTAGACTCTTGAGAAAAGAGGCCAAATTCTTCCAAAATCAGCTGACAGACTCTCTCAGAATTACGATAAGAAAAATAAGAATTTTCCACTTCCTTGTGGGTGCCCTTATCTTCAATGAAATAGCGCTCCAAGGTAGTCATCTTTTCTTTGCCAAACAGAGGAGACAACTTGCCTTTCCAGCAATACCAAATCAAATCAGTCGACAAATCATCGCCCACTTCCTTGTCCTTGGCCGCCTGCCGAATATGATACTCAAAGAAATCCAGCAATTCCTTGCCTGCATAATGGACTTGATTGAGAATGAAGGGCTGGAATTCTCCTGACGGCTCCAGAGGAATGCAGCCGTGAAAAAGCAAGTGATGGTTGTAAATCTTATACATAGAGCCCTTGTTCATCAGAAGACTCATATGCTCAGCCATCTTAAGAGAACTTTGGAATGAGGCGAGCATACTGTCTACAGCTTGATTTTCTTCTGGTGTCAAAGCTGACGGATTTTCCGGATTGATAGTTTGGAAGCAGGTATTAACCAGGGCATGTTTGGTATCGTCAATCGTAACACTTTCTTCCCAATAATCAATCTTGTCTAGCATAACATGGTCCTGCATCTGGAATTCAGGCCGTCGTTTGATGAGTTGATTTTCCAGCTTGAACTGGATAATCGCTAAGGCTTGGTGAACCTTTTCCAGCTGCAGAATTTCCTCATCTGAAAACTCCTGCTCTCTGCCGCCTAGAATGGGTCTAAACTTAGGATTAGACTGGTAAGTTTTGTCCGCAAAAAGAGTCAAGGAACGCAGGTTTAAACCATAATCTTTCTCGATATCCCAGAGATAGCCATAGCGAGCTGCAATGCGCAGCACATTGAGCAAGCAAGCCTTGGAACCAAAAAAGGCTCCCATCCAGATAATGTCGTGATTACCCCACTGAATATCAAGCGAGTGAAAATGCTGCAGTTCATCCATGACCTGAGCACTGCCAGCTCCTCGGTCAAAAATATCTCCAACCACATGCAGATGGTCGATCAACAACTGCCGAATACTTCGGGACAAGCCTAGGATAAAAGGCACAGCTTCCCGCAATTCAATCACATAAGTCAGGATATTCTCAAAATAGGACTTTTTATCAGCCAAAGCCCTGTCACTATAGAGGAGCTCCTCGATGATATAGGCATACTGTGGCGGCAAGGCCTTTCTGACCTTGGACCGACTGTATTTTGCACCTGCAAAAGCCAGCAAATTCAAGAGCTGGGGAATGGTTTCCTGATACCAGTCTTGGCCTTTAGTTTCTTCCCCCAGCACAAGCTCAGGATAGGAAACCAGAGCTGACAGGCGGTCCTTATGAGCTTCTGACAGGCTGTCCCCAAAACAGTCCTTAATCTTCTCATTGAGGATGCCTGCACAACTTCTCAAAATATAGTCAAAAGCAGCAAACTCCCCGTGAATGTCACTGATATACAGCTCCGTCCCTTTGGGCAGGTTCAAAATTGCCTCTAGGTTGGTCAGCTCTGTAATGACCTTCTGCCGACTGTCAAATTCTTTCAGTAAAATACGCTTATATTGCTCCATCTTATGCCCTCACTCTATAACCGCTTTCTCAATCTTCTCTCTTATCTCAATTTCTTCAAATGGTCTTCAATCAAGAAAGCCGTTTCCTCAATTGATTTATCCGTGATATTGATGACATGCGCCCGATACTTTTTAAAGACTTCTTTTGAGTAGTCTAATTCTTCGTATATCTTTTCCAGATCTGTGTAGCTGGTCGACTGGGTTAATCCCAGAGAATTCAAGCGATTACTGCGTATCTTAGACAGTTTTTCCGGCTCACATAAAAGGCCAATAATCCGCTCCGGATCAACCTTATCCAAGACCTGAGGCAGAGGGACTTCCGGAATCAAAGGCAGGTTGGAAACCTTGTAGCCTTTATTAGCCAGATAAATACTGAGTGGTGTTTTAGATGTACGGGAGACCCCCAAGAGGACCAAGTCTGAATCTAAAAATCCTTGTGGTGCCTTGCCATCGTCGTATTTAACTGCAAACTCAATAGCAGAAATTTTATTAAAATACTCAGTATCCAGCCGGTGCAAGGTACCCGGCACCTCTATAGGACTGGTGCCTGTCTTTTCCTTGATAATCTCAAAAAATGGATGCATCAAATCCAGATAAGAAAGACCATTGGCCTGACTAAACTCCCTAGCTACTGCTGCTAGCTTGCCATCAACCAGAGTACTGATGACAAGGGCATCATCCTTGATGGCATCACGCAGAATTTCCAGCAATTCTTCTTCTTTGTTGATAAATGGGAAACGATAGCTGTTATTAAAAATAATATCTGGGTACTGGGCTGTCACCGCAGACAACAGCTTCTGCGAAGTCCCTCCCAAAGAATCCGAAATGCTGTAAACAATAATTTCTTTCTTCATATTTATTCCTCTTATCT
>CAUVQK010000176.1:0-4059 GCA_963553705.1 uncultured Streptococcus sp. | reverse complement strand
GGGAGGAAATTCCCCACTCAGTCGCAGTGGTTGTTGACAGCATGAAGCGAGACGAGAAGACGGACAAGGTCCATATCCGAGCGACCATCATGGTGGAGCGCGATAGCCAAAAAGGCATTATCATTGGCAAAGGTGGATCCATGCTGAAGAAAATCGGATCCATGGCTCGGCGCGATATTGAGCTCATGCTGGGGGACAAGGTCTTCCTAGAGACCTGGGTCAAGGTCAAGAAAAACTGGCGGGACAAGAAGCTGGACTTGGCGGATTTTGGCTATAATAAGAAGGAGTATTGAGTCTCTAAGGAAGCTAGGAAAAATTATTTTTAAAATAGCAGTGAAAGAGAGCATAACAATTTGTTATCTCTTTTTACTACAAACTAGCAGCAATATAGAAAATTGTTGATATTGCGTTATTAAATATTTGCTATCCTTCCGTTAATCTGCAAACATTGTTCCGTTATTCCTCATATTGTTCCGAACTATGGTATAATAGAGGGAGAAAGTGAGGAGTGCTCATGTATATGACAGTGAGGCAGGCAGCTGATCTCTGGGGGATTTCTGATCGTCGAGTTCGGTCTCTGTGCAGTCAGGGAAAGATTCCGGGTGCTGTCCAAGAAGGGCGTTTGTGGAGAATTCCCTCAGATGCCAGAAAACCAGCGGATGGTCGCTATAAAAAAGCAGAGAGCCTCTTGCCTTTGATTGATGAAAAGATGATGAAGTTATCAAAACTTCGCCCTTTGACGGATGGAGAGCTGGAGCGGCTGAATGAAGAGTTCACAGTCGAATATACTTATAATTCAAATGCCATTGAGGGCAATACTCTGACCTTGCGTGAGACAGATTTGGTCCTGCGTGGATTGACTATTGACCAAAAGCCTTTAAAAGATCATATGGAGGCAATCGGTCATCAGGAGGCTTTTCAGTATGTTCAAAGGCTTGTTGAGGAGAACCAGCCTTTGTCAGAACAGATGATAAAGGATATTCATTATCTAGTATTAGCGGATAAAAAAAATGACCGAGGAATTTATCGGAGAGTCCCGGTGCGCATCATGGGAGCAGCCAATGAACCGGCTCAGCCGTATATGATTGCTCCATTGATGGAGAAGATCCTAATGGACTATGCTGCAAGTCAGGAAAATATGGTGACCAAACTAGCTCAGTTTCATATTGCCTTTGAGAGTGTCCATCCGTTTATTGACGGCAATGGCCGAACGGGGAGGCTCTTGGTGAATTTGGAGTTGATGAAGGCAGGCTATCCACCAATTGATATAAAATTTATGGACAGATTAGCTTATTACCAAGCATTTGATGACTTTCATTCAAAAGGAAGTTTATCGGCAATGGAGGATTTATTTGCCAAATATATCAATGAAAGATTGGATATGTATTTGAAGATTTTATCTCTTGGTGATGAAGCATAAGGAGAGCAGATGGCAAATTTAGATATTACTGAGCGTTATGATTTTCAGCAATGGATTTTAAAAGATCTCATTCAGTATAATGGCTATATTCAGCGTGCTCAGTCTGCTTATAATCAAAGGTTGGCTATGGATATAGATATTTTATGGGAATTTCTGATGTCAACTCAAGAAGAAACTGTCGAAAAACTCTTGAAGCGTTTTGATAGAGAGACTATTCTCAATTTGATTAATCAAGAAATTATCAAAGGTGGTCTTCTATTTGCCTTAAAAGATGGAGTGTATATTGAGAATAAAAAACTTCGTCTTATGTACCGCAGACCAGCAACAGACTTTAATGAAAAGGCTAGTCATCAGTATAATTTAAATCGCTTGACAGTAATGGAAGAAGTGGTCTATAAGGACCAAGAACGTATTGACTTAGTCATCTTTCTTAATGGCTTAGCCTTGTTTGCTATTGAGTTGAAACTAAATTCAAGTGGCCAATCTGTCCAGGATGCTATTAAGCAGTTAAAAGGACGTGATGTTAAAAATCGTCTTTTCCGATTTAATGCAGGAGTATTAGTTAGTTTTGCGGTTGACTGGATGGAAGTCTATATGACAACTCAGCTTAAGGGATCAGATACCTACTTCTTGCCTTTTAATAAAGGAAAGGGTGAAGGGATTGACCAAGGAGCAGGGAATCCCCAGAATAATCAGGGGCCAGAAACAGAATATCTATGGCGAGATTTGCTGAAGAAAGAAAGTATCCTACAGTTGATTGAACGTTTTATCTTTTTAACGCCTGATAAAAAGGATATCATTTTTCCGCGTTATCAGCAGAGACGAGCAGTTAATCGTATTTTAGAAGATATGCGAGTCAACCATACTGACAGAAACTATCTGATTCAGCATTCTGCGGGGTCGGGTAAAACAAATACGATTGCTTGGTTGGCACACAGCTTAGTTAGTCTTCATGATGAAGAAAATAAAAATATCGTTGATACAGTTTTGGTTGTTACTGACCGTATCGTTGTTGACCGTCAACTTCAAGATGCTATTCGTTCTATTGAGCATCAGCCTGGTGTGATTAAGGTTATGGATGATAAGGCTACTTCTAGCGACTTAGCAGATGCACTTGCTGGGAATACAAAAATTGTTGCGACCACTATCCATAAGTTTGCACAAATAAATAAATCAAACTGGATGTCTGCGGGTGTAACAGCAGAAAAGAAATTTGCCATTTTGATTGATGAGGCGCATAGTTCTACGACTGGCTCCTATATGAGTGCAGTCAGTCAGGTATTGACTGAAACGGATATAGAGAACGGCACAATGGATGAGCCACAAGAAGTGTCTGTCGGCGATGCTATTGAACAGGAAATTGCCCGTACAGGGAAACAAGATAATATTTCTATTATTGCATTTACAGCGACACCTAAAGCTACTACATTGCAGTTGTTTGGCTCTACTAGACCAGATGGTTCAAAGGGTCCTTTTGACTTGTACAGTATGAAGCAGGCTATTGAGGAAGGTTTTATTTTAGATGTTCTCAATAACTACACCACTTATAAAACATACTACAAGCTAAATAAGGCGGTCGAAGAGGATCCTGAACTCAAAACGACAGTGGCAAAGCGGAAAATTGCTAAATTTGTGGAGCTATCTGATGAAAATATTCATCAAAAGGTCGAAATTATCATGGACCATTTTATTACTCATGACATCATGGCTGATTTAGGTGGACATGGAAAGGCAATGATTGTAACTTCAGGACGTGAGGCAGCTGTCAAATACCAACAAGCTTTTAAGAAATATTTAAAAGAGCATCATATTACTAGTATCGGAGCGGCCGTCGCTTTTTCAGGAAGGTTGAGCCTTGATGGAGCTGAATTTAGCGAATCTTCTATGAATGGCTTTAGTGAAGATAAGCTCAAAAGTAAGTTTGATACTGATGATTATCAAGTGCTAATCGTTGCAAATAAATATCAAACGGGCTTTGACCAGCCTAAATTATTGGCTATGTATGTAGATAAAAAGTTGCGTGATGTAGCAGCAGTACAGACTTTATCTCGTTTGAATCGTATTGTAAAAGGCTATCACAAAAAGACCTTTATTCTTGATTTTAAAAATACCTATGAGGATATTAATAGAGCTTTTGCTCCCTACTACCGAGAAACAATTTTGACTGAAACGATTACTCCGAGCGATGTATTTGATTTAGATGCTAAAATTGAAAGTTATAGAATGGTAGATAATGATGATGTCCATGCCTATAATCAATTCTTATATCAAGAGAAACGTTCCAGCCGCGATAAACAAAAGATGCTCGCTCTACTGTCAAACGGGTATGCACGAGTGCAGCGTTTTGATGAAAAAGAACAAGTAAATATCCGTAAAGTTATTCGTGGATTTTTACGGATGTATACCTTCTTGATTCAGGCTACAGCTTATCAAAATGAATTGCTTCATGAACGATACAATTATCTGCAAGGTCTTGTGAAAATGATTGATGTCCGATTGGGAGGGAATGATTTCACTATTGCTGATAAGATTGTTGTAGATTATATGAAACACAAACAAACCGGTTTTTACACTGTGGCAGAGTTAGAGGGAAATTATTCGGTGACACTAAATAAGCCGAATTTATCAAATGTTTCTGA
>CAUVQK010000175.1:0-4068 GCA_963553705.1 uncultured Streptococcus sp. | reverse complement strand
AGAAATTCTTCAAGATATGACACAATCAAACATGCAGTTAGAGAGATATCTAATCAGCAAGGGCTATGTGACAGAAGAAGATATGCTGAAAGTCATGAGTTACTATTACCGTGTACCTCATGTCAATCTATCACAGTTTGTGATAGAAAAGGAAGCTGTCGAGAAGGTTTCAGAAAAAGTTGCTAAACGTCATGGATTGATTCCGATCTCTTTCACAGATGGGGAAGAGGGAGAAGAACCCAAGTTAGTAGTTGCGATGGCAGACCCAAGCAACTATATCGCCCTAGACGATGTTAAAATCGTTTCTAAGATGGCGGTAGAACCTTATGTAACTTTTCGGGATGATATTGAGAAGTATATCGATCAATACTATTCTAAAGGAGAAGAAGCCCAACAGGCAGCGACCGAAATCGAAGGTTTTAATGTGGATGAAGAGATCATCGAAGAGGATCTCGAAATCAAAAACGCTCCGGTTGTACGTTTGATTGACTCGATTATCAGTCAGGCAATCAAGACGCGGACCAGCGATATCCATATTGAGCCCTTTGAAAAAGTTGTTCGTGTTCGTTTCCGGGTTGACGGAACTTTGGTGGAAAACATGCAGTTGAAAGCCAATGCTCACTCAGCCATTGCGACACGGATTAAGATTATGAGTGGTCTGGACATCGCCGAGCGGCGGATTCCTCAGGATGGACGGATTGAAACAACCATCGACGGCAAAGAAGTCGATATGCGGGTTTCAGTCTTGCCTACTGTATTCGGTGAAAAAATCGTTATTCGGATTTTGAGCCGGAATGCAACTCTCCTCAGTAAAGAGGAGCTAGGATTCTCGCCAACCAATCAGAAGCTCTTTGAAGATATTCTTAAGGCGCCAGAAGGCATTATCTTGCTGACCGGTCCTACAGGAAGCGGAAAGACAACCACTCTCTACACAGCGCTCCGTGAGCTCAATGATGTAGGAAAAAATATCATCACTGTTGAAGATCCGGTTGAGTACCGATTGGAAGGGGTCAACCAAGTTCAGGTAAATAATAAAGCTGGACTGACCTTCGCGAGTGGTTTGAGAAGTATCCTGCGTCAGGACCCGGACATCGTTCTCTTGGGGGAAATTCGGGACGAAGAGACAGCTAGTATCGCGGTTCGGGCCGCTATCACTGGTCACGTCGTTCTCTCGACTATCCACACCAATGACACAGCTAGTACAGTCAACCGTTTGGTCGATATGGGCATCAAGCCTTATCTGGTCTCAACGGCGACTGTCGGTATTATCGCACAGCGCTTGATTAAGCGCATCTGTCCTAAGTGTAAGACTGAATATACTGTAGAAACAAATGAACATGCAGGTATCGGTATTCACAAGGGAGACACCTTGTATCGCGGACGCGGCTGCAACTACTGCAGCGGTACGGGATACTATGGACGTATAGCTATCCACGAAATCATGGCAGTGACAAGGGAGATTAAATCACTAATTAATGATGGTGGAACAACAGCACAGCTTCGAGCAGAAGCTAAGAAAAATGGTATGCGAGACTTGGCGGAGGAGGCCATTGATATCGCAAAACAGGGGACTACAACGATTGAAGAAGCAATGAAGATTGCCTTTAGTCTAGAAGGGGAAGTTTAGGATGAATTTGGATGAGTTAATTAAGCAGGCGATTGAAGCGGGTGCGTCAGATATCCACTTCACGGTTGGCGCTGAGCCAACCATGCGTCTGCACGGGAGGTTAACACAACTCAACAATACAATTTTGACCAACGAAGACACGGTTCGCTTCACCAAGCATATTTTAAATGAGAAGCAGATTGCTCATCTTTTAGAAGTCGGTGAAGTGGACTGTGCCTACGAGGTCGATAATGGTTATCGCTTGCGGGTCAATATCTTTAAGCAGAAAAACAACTGCGGGATTGCCTTGCGGGTCATTCCCAAGGATATTCCATCTATGGAATCTCTGGGATTGCCACCAGTTATAAAAAAGCTAGCTGAGAAACGCCGGGGGCTGATATTGGTTACCGGACCAACAGGAAGCGGAAAGTCAACGACCCTGGCAACCATGATTAACTACATGAATAGCTTGCGGGACGAGCACATCATCACGATTGAAGATCCGATTGAGTATATGCACACGCATAATAAGTGCTTGGTCAACCAGCGTGAGCTGGGAGCGGATACGCAGAGCTTTGGAAATGCCCTCCGCGGTGCACTTCGTCAGGACCCGGATGTCATCCTAGTCGGTGAAATGCGGGATAAGGAAACGATTGAAATCGCCCTGCGTGCGGCGGAAACAGGTCACTTAGTCCTGTCAACTCTCCACACGGTCGGTGCCGTAAATACAATGGACCGGATTATCGACGTATTTCCAGCCGAGCAGCAGGAGCAAATCCGTGTACAGCTTTCTGCCGTTATGGAAGGGGTTGTATCGCAGCAGCTCATGCGTACAGCGACCGGTAAAGGTCGTGTGGCTGCCTTTGAAATCATGCTGGGAACACCCGCTATTCGCAACCTCATTCGCGAAGGGAAGACCCACCAATTGCTGACCCCAATCCAAACAGGGGCTCAGCTAGGCATGATTACCATGGACACTTCGCTCATGGGACTCTACCGTCGCAATGTCATCGACCAAAGAACGCTGCTGTCCTACTCAGTGGACCGCGCTCAAGTTGAAAAATCCCTAGGAATAGTGGGGTACTAGAGCATGACAGTATATGTTTGTAAATACTTAGACACTCGGCAAGGGGTCGTTACACTAGAGGTGGATGCTCCTAACCGGACGGACGCCGTCAATCGGATCCGTCTCAAAGGGAAGCCAATCAGTGTCGAAGAAAAGGTCATGGGCTCTAAGGAGATTGTCCTTTTCCAAAGTAAGAAGATCAAGCTCAAGGACATATCGCTCTTCTGTAAGCAGATGTCGGTTATGCTAAACTCGGGTATCCCGCTCAACAATGCAGTGGATATCTTAGAGCAGCAGACAGATGCCAAAAACTTGAAGGCAAGTCTGAAGGTTATCAGTAAAGGCCTGAAGGAAGGGAATCAGCTGTCCAAGTCTCTAATCGAGCAAAATGGTCTCTTTCCCGACCTCTTAATCCGTATGGTACAGGCCGGCGAAAAGACTGGTAAGCTAGACGAGGTACTGGAAAGAATGTCTGAGCACTATAATAAGGAGCTCAAGACCAGTCGCCAGATTCGCGGAGCCATGATCTATCCCGCAGTTCTTGCCTTTCTGGCAGTAGCTGCTACCTTGGTCTTGCTCTATGTCGTTATCCCAAACTTCTCGGGAATCTTTGAGCAGAGTGGTGTTGCCTTGCCTTTGCCGACACGTATCGTCTTGGCAGCTAGTAACTTCGTCCAATCTTACTGGTATATCCTCTTTGGAGGGGTTGGGCTTCTAGTCTTTCTATTCCTGCGTTATCGCAGTACTGAGGCAGGCCGTTACCAGCTGGACCAGCTCAAGCTCAAGATGCCAGTCGTCAAAGGACCGATGCAGAAGATTGTCACCGCTCGTTTTGCCAGCACCTTGGCTACTCTTACCAGTGCGGGTATCCCTCTGGTCGAGGCCATTGATTCAGCTGCTGCAACGACTAATAACGCTGTTGTTATTGACAAGCTGAGAATCGCCAATGAAGGTCTGCAAAAAGGGGAACGTCTAACGGGTATGCTGACCTCGACAGGTCTCTTCCCTCCAATGATGCTCTCGATGGTCAAGATTGGTGAGGAGTCTGGGTCTCTGGAGTCCATGCTTAATAAAACATCAGATTTTTATGAAGAAGAGCTTGAAGCAGCTATCAAGCAATTGCTCTCACTCTTGGAACCAGCCATGATCATCGTCATGGGGGTCATCATCGGGGGAATTGTTGCCTCTGTTATGTTGCCAATGTTTGAAATTGCTAATGCTGTTCAACAGGGCGCTGAAGCAAATCAATAACAGATTATTTACAGAAAAAGTTAGGATTCGCAGAGTAATTGCTCTGCACAAAAAGTTAGGAAAACCGTTCTGCTGCTGGGAGTTTGTGGGGTCTCCCAGCTAGGAACAAAACGAATGCCTCTGTGGGCGAATATATTAAAATTTA
>CAUVQK010000174.1:0-4076 GCA_963553705.1 uncultured Streptococcus sp. | reverse complement strand
ACTACATACCATTTGCGTTCAACTTCACCTGGCTTAGCCATGTATGTTGTTTTGTTCATGATTTCTCCTATGAATATCGTTTTTGTTTACAGGGCGGATGTTCCGGTCCGCGAGTTATTTGAAAGGTTCCGGGGCCTTACAAATGGGGTAAACAATACCGCCTACTATCATATCAAAAATAGTAGGCAAAAGCAATAGATTTGAAGCAATTATTTATGAAATAGCGATTTCATTTTTCTTAGTCTTGAATGTCTTGGGCGATACTAAAGAGTCCCAAAGTTCCAGGACCAGTATGAGTAGAAATGACAGGTCCCAGAGGCATGAGGAGAACTTCCTCTACTTGGTCGCTTTCCAGCAGCTGAGCTTTTAAACTCTCAGCAATCTCTTTGGCACTTGCGTAGGCGATGACCACCCGCGGGTCAGCAACTCCTTCTAGAGTCATGCGGACCACTTCGGCCTGTGCCTTCTTCTTACCGCGAACCTTAGCGACCGAGTCCAGAGTCCCATCTCCCTTGACAGCGATAATCGGCTTGATATTAACTAAGCTCCCCATAAGCGCAGCAGTTTTGGAAATCCGACCGCCCCGCATGAGGTGATTGAGGTCATCAACCAGAAAATAAGTCTTGACCTTAGGCACCAAGCTCTCAATCAAGTCTGCTGTCTGCTCCAAGGTCTGGCCAGCCGCTCTAGCCTCTGCCGCCTTCATGACTAAAAGTCCTTCCCCCATAGAAGCCGCTTTGGTATCAATGATGCGAATCAGCGCATCTGGAAAATCTTCCAAGACTATATCCCGCGCCATGACTGCACTCTGATAAGTACCTGATAAGGCCGAAGCAAAGGCTACATAGAGAACTGGCGTCCCTTCCTTGGCATAGGTTCGAAAGACATCTTCAAACTGGCCGACATTGATCTGGCTGGTAGTCGGCTTGCTGCCAGACTCCATCTTATCCAGAAGTTCTTGGCTGGTCAGCTTGCCTGCGCCAACTGTCTCATAGGTTTGGCCATCTAGCTGAATGGTCAGGCCTAGGACCTGCACATCATTTTGCTGGGTCCAGTTTTCTGGCAGGTCTGCTGTTGAATCGGTTAAAATTTTAAAGGTCATCTTTTTTCTCCATCATTTTTTGTAAATCGCGCAAAGATTGGCTGTCCATTGGTCGCAAGGGCGGTCTTTGCAGGTTGATTTGTCCGCTCAGCTGATTGAGGTCTGATTTGGTAACAGCCACTCGCTTCTCTAGCTCTCTAGCGGAAACTCTCAAAGCCCCTTGGGCAAAGACAGTCCACTGCTCATTGAGATCGCTGGTCGCAACCGACACCTGATTTTTGGGTGTATTGAGCTCAGCTGCCAAGCGCTCGATATAGTCATCCGCCGTTTCCTCCTCCTCAGTGAAAACGACCGTTACATTAAACTCTTCGTAGGTCTGCCGAACTCCCGGCATATACTGGGCATCAAAGACACAGATAACTTCCAGTCCTTCAAAGCTAGCATAATTGCTGAGCTTCTGGAGCAGAATCGTTCGTGAGGCATCTAGTTCTCCGCGGTTAAAGTAAGGACGAGTTTCCCGCCAAAAGGCCGTCATATTGTAGCCGTCCACCAGTAAGATTTTTCTTTTCATAGGCGATTGCGAAAGACTTCATACATGAGAATAGCCGCTGCAACACTGGCATTGAGGCTCTGGACATGCCCATTCATGGGAATGGAAATCATCTCGTCCACCTGCTTTTTAATATTGCTTGAAATCCCCTTACCTTCGTTACCGATGATGAGGGCCAGCTTGCCTGCCGTATTCCACTTATGAGAAGGCGTCCCCTGCATATCCGTACCGAAAATCCAGAAACCAGCTTCCTTGAGCTTGTCCAGAGTCTGGCTTAGATTGGTCACACGGGCAATGGGAATATGCTCAATGGCACCTGTTGAAGTCTTGGCCACGACTGGTGTCACACCGACTGCCCGATGCTTGGGAATGATAACTCCAGCCACATTGGTCGCGTCAGCTGTCCGCAAGATAGAGCCCAGATTATGCGGGTCAGTCAGCCCGTCCAAAATCAATAAGAGAGGATTGTCTTCCTGCTCTGCTTTTTTCAAAAGCGCTTCAAAGTCAATATAGGCGAACTCCGCCACCCGCAGGACAAAGCCTTGGTGAACCGCTCCGTCAGTCATCTCCTGCAAGTTTTTCTTAGGTGTCCAAGAGATGGAAACCTTCTTTTTCGCTGCTAAATCTTTGATTTTATCGACTTTTTTACCACGCAGGTCGTCTTGAATGTAGAGTTTATTACCAGTGTTAGCCGCGAGAGCCTCTGTCACCGCATGCACACCGTAGACAATATCGTTTTTTTCCATAGGAATAGTATAACACAAAGGCGAAAAAATGGCGGCAGGATTTACTCGGGCGAGACAGAATTCTGCTCTGATAAAAAGCAATCAGCTGCCCCTAAGATTCCCCGCCAGTCATGCTATAATAGAAAGAAGTCTAAAAAAGGAAACTCTTACTCATGTCTCTCCTCCAACGCACCATCAAGCTGGTATTAGCTACCTGTCTCGCTGCTTGGCTAGCTGACTTTTTAGGTCTGGCCTACTCAACTTCAGCCGGAATTATTGCCATTCTAAGCGTGACTGATACCCGCCGCAGCACTGCAAAGCTAGCTGGCAATCGCTTTTTATCTACCCTGCTGGCTCTTGCTATCGGAAGTCTGGGCTTTCACTTTCTAGGTTTTCATCTCGGAGCATTGGCCATCTATATCGCGATCTATGTGCCTCTGGCCTTTCGGCTTGGCTGGGAAATTGGCATTACCCCCAGCACCGTCCTGGTCACCCATCTGCTCTTAGAAAAATCCACCTCCTGGTCACTCCTTGGCAATGAGCTAGCTCTATTTCTTATTGGAACTGGCTTTGCACTCCTTGCCAATCTCTATATGCCCTCGCGCCAGCAAGAAATTGACAGCTACCACGAGCAAGTGGAAGAACAGCTGAAAAAGATTTTGCTGCGCTTTGAATATTTCTTAAAATCTGGAGACGGCCGAAATGATGCAGCTCTAATCAAGGAGCTGGATACCATTCTGCAGCAGGCCTTGCAGCTGGTCTATCTTGATCACTCCAACCACCTCTTTCGCCAGACCAACTACCATATCCACTATTTTGAAATGCGGCAGGCCCAAAACCGCATCCTGCAAGACATGGCCAGCAATATCAATAACTGCCATCTAGCAGCCAGCGAAAGCTTGATTTTAGCCCGCCTCTTCTCCCAAACCGCTAAGCAGCTGAGCCAAGAAAATCCCGCCCGAGACCTCTTGGGCGAGATTGAAAACTATCTAGCCGTTTTTCGCGAGCGACCACTCCCTAAGACCCGCCAAGAATTTGAAACCCGCGCCATGCTCCTGCAACTCCTGCGAGACTTGGAAACCTTTATTAGGATTAAGGTGGAATTTTACGAGAATTATAAAGAAGACTAGCTGCCATGGAGGACAGCCAGTCTTTTTTCAGTCAATCTTATAATAGAAAGAGTTTGGATCAGCATTGGTGCCGCCTCCCTGGCCTGCCCATATCCTATCTCGTTCATGGTCTGATGCATCATGATAAATCTCTTCTAAATCACTGACAGTATAGTCCTTCCCTTTAGGGATAAAGACAATTACATATCCGCCTGCACCCTGCTTGGAAGATACTCCTATACCAACCAAACCATAGATATCCCTTGCTCCACGGTCGCTCAACTGGGAAGTTTCACTCACCAAACCATTGGCATCAAATACCAAGGTAGAGCCATTGCCATTTTTCCAAGTGCCTGCGATGCTAGAGTAGTCGCCGTTTTTTATCTCTTCTTCATTCATGGAAGATCCAGAACTTTCTGCTGCTTGCTCACTTGTGTCTTCAGAACTGGACAGCTCTATGCTACTAGAAGAAGTTTCCTGAAGGCTGGCTTGCTCTGAATTCTGGCTACTGCTAGACGCCTTGGACGAAGTTGTGCTAGCACTACTGGTCTTTCCAGAAGAAGTCTCGATTTGTTTGTTATTTCTGTTGCTATACGCCCATAGCAGAAGTAAAACCAAGGCTATTACCGATATAACCAAATATTTTTTCA
>CAUVQK010000173.1:0-4078 GCA_963553705.1 uncultured Streptococcus sp. | reverse complement strand
CTGGATGAGCTGATGGCGCGTGAACTGATGGTGCCGCGGACGGATGCCTTTATGGTGGACATTCAGGACGATACCAAGGAAATCATCGAAAGCATTCTCAAACAGAGCTTCTCGCGGATTCCTGTCTATGATGGGGATAAGGACAATGTCATTGGACTGATTCATACCAAGCGACTGCTTAATGAAGGATTCATCAATGGTTTTGACAATATCGTTCTGCGCAAGATCCTGCAGGAGCCACTCTTTGTACCGGAAACCATGTTTGTCGATGATTTGCTCAAGGAGCTGCGCAACACGCAAAATCAAATGGCCATTCTCTTGGATGAGTATGGCGGTATGGCTGGTCTGGTTACACTGGAAGACCTCTTGGAGGAGATTGTCGGTGAGATTGACGATGAGACTGACAAGGCTGAAATCGAAGTCCATGAAATCGGTGAGAATACCTACATCGTCTTAGGAACTATGACCCTCAATGACTTTAATGAATACTTTGAAGTTGAAATCGAAAGCGACGATGTGGATACGATAGCTGGTTATTACTTGACTTGTGTAGGAACTATTCCAGATCCGAAAGAACGCATTAGTTACGAAGTCGAAAGTCAGAATAAGCAACTCATTTTGACCAATGACAAGGTTAAAAATGGCCGTGTTACGAAGGTTAAGGTTGAAATTTCTGACATTACTGAAGAAGCAGAAAAGGCTGAGAAATAAACTCAGCCTTTTAAGTTTCCTTCAAGTTTTTTATAAGTCTGCCTTAAGTTTCTGGGATTATACTAATACCATCAAAATAGAAATGAGGACAGTCCAATGACATCTAAAGTTACCCTATATGATAAGCAAGTATTGACATTCTCACAGGCGCAAAAGTAGGAAAGGAAGTAATAAGAATCAGTAAATTTTAAAAAGCAGCAGAAACCCTTAACTAATTTTTTCATATAAATCTCCTAAAACAAGTATAAAGAAATTTTGAGGCTCTTTGTCGCTCCAAAACAAGGCAGCCTTAGACTACTCATAAAAGAAACCACCTCTGCCAGTTGGAAGACAGGGGTGGTTTTGTGATCTGGATGGAACTCAAGGTTATTCTTTCTGACGTTTAGCAAAATCCACAAAGCGAAATTTGTCTAGCTTGTGACGGCTCTCGGTATATTGAAACTGGCGGCCGTCTGCCAGATAGACCTGAGATTTGACAGAGACGACCTGCTGGTCCTTACCTAGGTCCATGAGAATCTTGTCTCGGTCATTGGCGTGGTCAATGGTAAATTCCTTCTTGGCATAAGCGATATTGAGCTTTAAATCATTTTCCAAATAGGCATAAATGGACTGCTCAGCGATTTCCCTTGTCAAGTGGGGGACGATACCCTTGTCTAAATAGTCAATATCTAAGACCGAGGCGATTTGCTCTACAACGCGCTGACGGACGATTCGCCAAACCAGTCGGTAGGGAGGGAAGCCAGTGATGTCGGACAATTTCTGGTCCACGGTAATCTTTTCCAAGCTGACAACATTGGTTTTGGACTGCATATTATTCTGCTTGACTACTTCTTGATAGCTGGTCAGCTTAGACACAGGAAAGTCAAACTGTTCATGCTTGATGACTTTGGAACCCTGTCCGCGGACTTTTTCAATCAATCCTTCTTCCTGCAGCAGGGCCAGAGCCTTGCGGACTGTATCGCGGCTAACCTGGTAGTCTTCTGTCAGCTGATGTTCGCTGGGCAAGAAGTCTCCGACTGCATAACGTTCCTCTAAAATATCTTTCTCAATCTGTTTGAACAATTGTTTGTATTTCTTCATCATAAACCCCACTTGTTTTCTTTTTTTCATACAACATAGAAAATTTTATCAAAAATGAGGGCTTTTTTCAACAAACAACTTGCCTACATCTTTGAAATCGATTACAATAATTTGTAGGGGCTTGTTGAAAAACTGACTCATAAAAAATATAAGGAGAGTGCTGAATTCTCATTCAGCCAGTAGTCAAATGGGAAAATTCGAGAAGGATGCCAAGGATCTGCTAGATGCAATCGGCGGCAAAGAGAATGTCACAGCAGTTAGTCACTGCGCAACGCGAATGCGCTTTGTACTTGGCGACGGTAAAAAGGCCAATGTCAAGGCTATTGAGGCAATCCCAGTGGTCAAAGGGACTTTCACGAATGCTGGACAATTCCAAGTCATCATTGGAAACGATGTGCCCATCTTTTATAACGACTTCACTGCTGTATCAGGTATTGAGGGAGTATCAAAAGAAGCAGCAAAGTCTGCTGCTAAGAGCAATCAAAATCCCCTTCAGCGGGTTATGGCCACTCTGGCGGAAATTTTTACACCGATCATTCCAGCTTTGATTGTTGGAGGGTTAATCCTTGGCTTCCGCAATGTCCTTGAGGGCGTGCATTGGTCTATGTTGGATGGGAAAACAATCACAGAGGTATCCAAATTCTGGTCTGGAATAAACCATTTCTTGTGGCTTCCGGGAGAAGCGATTTTCCAATTCCTGCCAGTCGGAATCACTTGGTCTGTTTCTCGTAAAATGGGAACTAGCCAAATTCTTGGGATTGTCTTGGGAATCTGTTTGGTGTCCCCACAATTGCTCAATGCTTATTCAGTAGCATCGACACCAGCAGCTGAAATCGCTAAGGACTGGGTTTGGGATTTCGGTTTCTTCACTGTCAATCGTGTTGGTTACCAAGCTCAGGTTATTCCGGCCCTTTTAGCAGGTTTATCTCTATCTTATCTGGAAATCTTTTGGCGTAAACATATTCCTGAAGTAGTGTCTATGATTTTTGTGCCATTCTTATCATTGATTCCAGCTCTGATTCTGGCTCATACTGTCTTGGGTCCTATCGGTTGGACAATCGGTCAGGGGCTTTCAACAGTCGTACTTGCAGGTTTAACTGGTCCAGTTAAATGGCTCTTTGGCGCAGTATTTGGTGCTCTTTATGCTCCATTTGTTATCACAGGTCTTCACCATATGACCAATGCCATTGATACTCAGTTGGTAGCTGATGCCGGTGGTACTGGTCTTTGGCCAATGATTGCTCTGTCCAATATCGCTCAAGGTTCAGCTGTATTTGCTTATTACCTTATGAAACGCCATGATGAGCGGGAAGCGCAAATTTCCCTGCCTGCTACCATTTCAGCTTACCTTGGTGTTACTGAGCCTGCTCTCTTCGGGGTCAATGTCAAGTACGTTTATCCATTTGTTGCGGGAATGATTGGTTCGTCTATTGCGGGTCTGCTTTCTGTAACCTTTAATATAACGGCAAATGCTATTGGTATTGGTGGTTTACCAGGTATCCTTTCTATCCAAGCAAAATATATGATTCCGTTTGCAGGAGTTATGCTTGTAGCAATTCTTGTACCAATGTTCCTGACTTTCTTCTTCCGCAAGACAGGCTTCTTAACCAAGACAGAGGAAGATCCAGAATTGCAGGCAGAGTTTGCAGCTCAGGAAGAGGCAGAATTTGCTGGGACTTCCAAAGCCGAGTCATCTCCAGAGGTGCAAGCAGCTGATTCATTGACTCCTGTAACAATCACCAGTCCCTTGGCAGGAGAAGTCAAAGAATTGAGTCAGGCAACGGATCCTGTCTTTGCACAAGGTTTGATGGGGCGCGGGGTTGTCATTGTTCCTAGCCAAGGTGAGTTGGTTTCACCAGTCAATGGTAGAGTAACAGTCTTCTTCCCAACCAAGCATGCAATCGGCATCTTGTCAGATGAAGGGGTTGAAATCCTGATGCATATCGGAATGGACACTGTCAATCTGGAAGGAAAAGGCTTTGAAGGTTATGTGTCTCAAGGTGATAAGGTCAAGGTTGGCGACAAGCTCATTTCCTTTGATATAGATATGATCAAGAAAGCGGGCTATGTAACGGAAACACCAGTCATCATTACAAACTCAGACAGTTATCAGGTGGAGGAGCTTGAACAACTTCCTCGGGCAGTTGAGCGAGGGAGTCAGTTGATGATAGCTAAGCCGCTTTAAAAAAATGAAATGACTTATAGAAAGGGACGGTGCTTCAAAATCTGTCCCTTTTCTCAAAAAAGGAGAAAATATGACACTTGATAAAACAAAGGTTGTCTACCA
>CAUVQK010000172.1:0-4093 GCA_963553705.1 uncultured Streptococcus sp. | reverse complement strand
GCAAAAGACAGCTATCGAGCTCAACAAGCTCTTTATCAGTTGCTGCAGGTCCTGCCGGACTATTTCCTGCAGATTTCTCAGTCGGAGATTATCAATAGCCGGCAAATCAGCCACCTCAAGCTGACTCCAAATGGTCTGATTCAAATATTTCTGAAAAACGGCGATCAGACATACTCGTCCCGCCGCTATCTCAAATCCATCAAAGAAAGGTTGCAATTATGAAAACTCGTCTTAAAGAACTCTTTTTCGGAGGGATTGGAGGGATTTTCATTGGTCTCTTCTGCTCCATGATTGTTTCTTATTTTTACAATCCAGCTTATCTACCGCTTCACCCTCGCTCTCCTATCGGCCACTTCTTTTTGAGCCAGCATGTCCATGTTTCTCTCATCATGCTCTACTGTCTGCTTATCTGGTTTATCATGGGAGCGGTTTTCAGATGGAGCGGAAGCTTCTTCCAAAGAGACTGGAGCATCCTGCGCTCCATCGTCAGCCACTTTGGCGTGATGATTCTGAGCTTTGCACTTTTGGCTAATCTAGCTGGATTTTTCCCAAGAGAAAAAATACTTAGCCTGACATTTAGCGCCGTTGGGGAATTCACCCTTATCTATCTGATCATTTCAGGCGCCATCTACTACCACACCTACCGTAAAATTCAAAAAATCAATAGCGGCTTGTCTAGCAAATCGTGAGAAATAAAAAGAGCAGACTTGAGGCATTAACAAGTCTGCTCTTTGTTTTTACAGCTTCTTCTTGAGCTCGGCTACCGCCGCCATGACTTCCAGGGGAGTCATATTGTAGATGTCCAAGTCTCGGAGTTCAGTCAGGACTGGATGTTCCCTTCCTTCTGCGAAAAGAGACACCTGCTCTGCTACTTGCGACCGTGTTTGTCTGGATTCGGTAGGAAGCTCTGAGTCTATTCCTGTATCCTGACTCTCCAAATGACTCAAAATGCTATCCGCCCGCTCCAGTAATTTTTCAGGAAGACCGGCAATCTTCGCCACATGAATTCCGTAAGACTTGTCAGCCGGACCTGGCTCAATCTTATGCAGGAAAGTCACCTGACCGTCCTTTTCCAAGGTTGCCACATGGACATTTTCCAAATGCTCCAAGCTATCCTCTAAGGCTGTCAGCTCATGATAGTGGGTGGCAAAGAGGGTTTTGGCCCCAGTATGGTGATGAATGTGCTCAATAATAGCCTGAGCCAGCGCCATCCCATCATAAGTAGCCGTTCCACGTCCCAGCTCATCAAAGAGAATGAGCGAACGCTCGCTGGCCTGCCGAATGGCCCGATTGGCCTCCATCATCTCCACCATAAAAGTGGACTGGCCGGACACCAGATCATCCGCTGCACCGATACGAGTGAAAATCGCATCGAATAAAGGCAGACTGGCAGACTGAGCAGGCACATAAGAACCCATCTGTGCCATAATGACAATGATAGCCAGTTGGCGCATATAAGTCGATTTCCCGCTCATATTAGGTCCGGTAATCAGCTGAATGTTCGTTTCCTGGTCCAGCAGAATACTATTTGGAATGTAGCTTTGGGCACCCATGACCTTTTCCACGACAGCATGCCGACCTTTTTCAATCTGCAGGCGGCGCTCCGCAGTAAAGACGGGACGCACCAAATGCAGTTGTTCTGCCACCGCAGCAAAGCTCTGCAGGACATCTACAGCTGCCAGCGTTTGTGCCAAGGCCTGCAAGCGCTGGATGTATTTACCAGCTTCCTCGCGAATTCTCATGAAAATCTCGTATTCCAAATTAGCAGATTTTTCACGCGCCTCCAACATCTCTCCCTCAATCCGGGCTAACTCCTCTGTTCCGAAACGCTCCGAATTTTTCAGGGTCGCTTTGCGGAAGAAATGACTAGGCACATGAGCCAGCTGGGAATTGGTCACGTGGAAATAGTAACCATCTTTTTTGTTGTAATCAATCTTCAGATTGCTGATGCCGCTATTAGCACGTTCTTTGACTTCCAGCTCCGCAATCCATCCGGTCCCATCCCTCAGCACAAGCCGATACTGATCTAAAGTCTCATCAAAACCGGTCCGAATAATATTGCCCTCGGTGATGATATGAGGTGCATCCGGCGAAATAGCTGAGCTAATCAAGCCCGCCAACTCTGGAATAGGATCCAGGCCCTCAATCAAACGAGCCAGATGCGGGCTGCCGATTCCTTGCAAAATAGCCTTAATCTGAGGCACATTGCCTAATGTAGCTGCCAACTGCAGCAGATCCTTGGGATTGATCTTGCCAAAAGACACCCGACTGGCCAGCCGCTCGATATCATAGACTCCCTTGAGGCTCTCCGTCAAATCACTCCGCTCAAAGAAATAATCCAGAAAAACCTCGACGACATTCTGCCGCTGGCTAATTCGCGCTTCATCAATCAGCGGACGCTGAATCCAAGAGCGCAACATGCGGCCGCCCATGGCCGTCTTAGTCTCGTCCATCAGCCAATAAAGACTGCCGTGCTTCTTGCCTGAACGAGCATTTTCTGTCAAATCCAGACTCGCCTTGGTGGCATAATCCATTTGCAGAAAGTCCTTGATTTCATAATGATGAGCCTTCTTCAAATGGCTGAGCTCCCTCATCTGGGTCCGGTGCACATACTCCAGCAATTTCCCCGCTGCCTGACGCTCCATAGGAGACAGTTCCTCTCCCAGTAGCTGTACATCTTCCAAAGCCGTCTGTACATAGGACAGCAAAAGGTTCATCTGTCCAGCCAAGACCTGCTCCTCAGCTTCTGGCAAGGCATAGCCCAGCACCACTTCCCTAGCTTTCAAATTGCGGATTTCCCCGCAGACCAAGGCAAAGTCCTCTAAACTAGTCACTTGAAACTCACCGGTCACCAAGTCCATATAAGCCAGACCATAGAGGCCGTCTGAGTAATCCAAAGCCACCAGAAAGTTATTAGCAGAGTCCGGCTTATTGGAGTCTACTACCGTCCCCGGTGTGATAACCTGAACCACCTCCCGCTTAACAACTCCCTTGGCTTCCTTGGGATCTTCCATCTGCTCCGCAATCGCTACCTTATAGCCTGATTCGACCAAAACATCAATATACTGCTGAGCCGAATGATAGGGAACTCCGGCCATGGGAATAGGATTTTCTGCATTTTTATTGCGGCTGGTGAGGGAAATCTCTAAAATCTGGGCGGCATTGACCGCATCATCATAAAACAACTCATAGAAATCCCCCATCCGAAAGAGCAAGAAAGCATCTGGATAGTCCTTTTTGATATCCAAATACTGCTGCATGCCTGGCGATAACTTTTCTACTGCCATCTCTATCCTTTCTAAAAACAAACGAGGTCAGGACATCCGTCTCAAACCTCTCCATTTTTCCTAAAAAACTGTGATTCTTACATTACTTCCTGTATTTGCTCCTCAATCTCCTGAGCAGCTACCTGATCCCGGCAAACCACTAAAAGAGTATTGGCACCTGCAACGGTTCCCAAAATACGGCTATCCAGCGAGCTATCCACGACATTGGCCAGCACTGTTGCCTCGCCCAGCTCAGTACGAAGAACCAGACTAAACTCGGCTCTGGCTACACTCTCCACATGCTTGGCTAAAAACTCTATCAAGTCAATCTCTTCAGTCTCATGCGCCAAAACATAATAAGTCAGCCCCTTCTTCTTAACCTTGGTCAGGCCAATTTCACGGAGGTCACGCGACAGGGTAGTCTGCGTCACATAAATCCCTTGCGCTTCCAGACGATCCTGAATCTCCTTTTGCGTTCCTAGCTTTTCTTCCTTAATCATCGTTTTGACTAACTGATGACGGTCATTCTTTCTCATTTTTACCTCATTGTTGAATATTTAGAAGCTGCATTCATGAAGGGCACTTCATCCGATCAAAGGCTGCTTCTCCATCAATCTAGGCAAATATTTGCAGGAATACTGAGAATAAACAAAAAACTTTAACCAAGAGTGTCAGGGAAGGAAGCATTTAGATGAAAAGTCCATCTATAAATACAGGTTCTTATCCCTCTTATTATATCAGAAAAATTCCTATTAGCCCAAAAATTATTCCCAAAAAAATTGAAGATTCCTTGAATAAGGATCAATATAAATTGTATAGACTTATAT
>CAUVQK010000171.1:0-4109 GCA_963553705.1 uncultured Streptococcus sp. | reverse complement strand
ACGGATATGCTTGGTTCCTGCTACAAAGGTTACCATGCGCTCGATACCGATACCGAAGCCACCGTGTGGAACTGTTCCATACTTACGAAGATCCAAGTAAAATTCATATTCTGAAGTATCCATACCAAGCTTTTCCATTTTAGCGACCAATGCGTCGTAGTCTTCTTCACGCATAGAACCACCGATGATTTCACCGTAGCCTTCTGGAGCCAGCAAGTCAGCGCAGAGAACACGGTCTGGATTTCCAGGAACTGGCTTCATGTAGAAAGCCTTGATAGCTGCTGGGTAGTTAACGACAAAGGTTGGTACACCAAAGTGGTTTGAAATCCATGTTTCATGCGGTGAACCAAAGTCATCACCATGTTCCAGATGCTCATAATCAGCATCCTCATCATTTTCATGCGCTTGCAAGAGGTCAATCGCTTCATCATAGCTAACACGCTTGAAAGGCTCTGCAATATAGCGTTTCAAAAGTTCTACATCGCGTTCCAGTGTTTCCAAAGCTTGAGGAGCGCGGTCAAGAACACCTTGGATCAAGGCTTTAACATAAGCTTCTTGCAAGTCGAGTGACTCATCATGCGTCAAGTATGAATACTCTGCATCCATCATCCAGAACTCAGTCAAATGACGACGGGTTTTTGATTTTTCGGCACGGAATACAGGACCAAAGTCAAAGACGCGACCAAGAGCCATAGCACCTGCTTCCAGATAAAGCTGACCTGATTGACTCAAGTATGCTGGAGTTCCAAAGTAGTCTGTTTCAAAGAGCTCAGTTGAGTCTTCAGCAGCATTTCCTGACAGGATTGGGCTGTCAAACTTCATAAAGCCATTCTTGTCAAAGAATTCATAGGTAGCGTAGATGATGGCATTGCGGATTTGCATCATAGCCACTTGCTTACGAGAACGCAGCCACAAGTGACGGTTGTCCATGAGGAAATCCGTTCCATGTTCTTTCGGCGTAATTGGATAGTCATTTGACTCACCGATGATTTCGATGTCTGTGATGTCCAGCTCATAACCAAATTTTGAACGCTCGTCTTCCTTGACAATCCCTGTCACATAAACAGAAGTTTCTTGGCTAAGCTTTTTAATCGTATCAAACTTCGCCAATCCTTCTTCTTCGCCAAATTTTTCGATGAAGTTAGGCTTGAAGGCTACCCCTTGGAAAAAGGCAGAGCCATCGCGCAGCTGCAAGAAAGCAATCTTACCCTTACCTGACTTATTGGCAACCCAAGCACCAATGGTCACTTCTTGACCAACATAATTTTTCACATCAATAATTGTTACGATTTTCTTTGACACGTTTTTTCTCTTTTCTATTTTTTATTCTTTATGACAGACTGCCTCGACATTATTACCATCTGGATCCAAGACAAAGGCTGCATAATATGATGAAAGGTTCCCCCGATAATTTGGCGCACCGTTGTCTTTTCCCCCTGCCTTTAAACCAGCCTCATAACAAGCTTGAACCTGCTCATGGTTTTCTGCCAAAAAAGCAAAGTGAATCGGAGACTGCTCTCCCTCTCCCAACCAAAAATCTCCACCAGGATGTGGGCTGTTGGGAGCAACAAAACTGAGTAGAGAACTACTTCTAAAAGCCAATTTGTAGCCTAGAGGAGAAAGAAAACTTGTATAAAAGTCTTTTGAAATTTGTAGATTCCTGACCTTTATCTCAAAATGATCAATCATATCTGCCTCCTAGATTGGTTGCTAAATGTCACTTTATTTCAAGACAAATCTTTTGGACATCTGTTCTATATTTTACCATAAAGCGATTGCAATAGCTATCCTTGAAGAGGCTAAATCTCAGAAAAATTAAAAAACCAGCCTCCTAAAGGCTGGTGGATAACTCTCTCTAAATAAGAGGACTAATTTTTCATTCCATATAGCAGTCGATCAACCATGTCATCATCATAGTTCAAGACTTTTTTCAGAGCCATCTTAAAACGCTGATCGCTGAGAATCTGACCTCCAGGACTCTGGTCAATCGTCGCATAATTCCCCTCCCCGTCCTGAGTAAAGGCTACAGTCAGCTCTTGGTCAGGGTCTTCACAAACATCTCTCTGCGGATCTTTTGAACTGGTAGACGGTCGAAAGTCCATTCTTTGCAGACGAAACGACAGTTCTTTATGAAAAGCCGCAATATCTTTCTGACGATTGGCCACTGGCTCATGTTTCTCCAGCCAAGTCAAAACATCTTCTCTTGTAATATATATCATATTCCCCTCCTAAACCAAATCAAAGTTCGCCCTGTAAATGACCGTATCATAGCTTGGGCTAGCTGCTGACAGAGCCGCTTGAATGATATGGAGCACACGCTGCTGTTGACCTTCGAAAGCTAAGGGCAGGAGCATATTGGAGACATTTTTGACAATCACTCCCTTGATAAATTCCCCATCTTCATAAGAAAAATCCTGCTGATGAAAAATGGTCTTGGTCTTAAATTCAATCACCTGTCCTTGCAAGATTAGCTTATAGGTTTTCTTCCAGTTGGTTCTGCCACCAAAGCGATAAAGGACCAGATAAATCCCCAAATCATGGTCTGCGACCCAATCGCCCGTCTCAAAGACTAACTCGTCATCAATGCAAGCCTTCTTTAAAAGCTTAATCCCTTCTTCAGAAATCATCTCGTGCACAAACTTCCAACTTCCTTCTTGGGGAAGAGTCACTGTTCCCTCAGTCTCCTTCTGAGGACTACTACTGACTGCTTTATGATGAACTCTTTTAGGGGTAAATTCTTCCTCCCAAGTCATCTCTTCTTCTATGTCACTGACAGCCCGCCTAGTCGGTAAAAAATCCAGACACTTTTCTAATAATCCCATATCCTATCTCCTCTTTATCTATACTCCACGTGGTTTACTTCCCTTATCTTTGTATCATAATAAGGATTAATTTGCGACAGGGCATGTTGAATCACTGTTACGATTTTGTCCTCTCGTCCTTTTAAAACCTTGGGAATCACAAGCTGGGAGATTGTTTCTGTTGATAGACCTTTTACACTTTGATCTTCCTCATTGCTAACTGGATATCTATCGGCCCGCTCTTCTTCTAGGCGAAATTCAAGCAAGTGCCCACCGAGCATCATGGCTAAGACCTGATATTTCCCTTCACCAATACGAAATTGCTTGACGCAAAGAAAAATTCCTCTCTTCTCATCCTCTAGTAAAAATGGCAAAGCCAGTTCTTTTTCTGCAATAGAAAAATCCTCGAGAAGCTTCTTCTCTCTTTCCCCTATTTCCTTTCTGATAAAACCCATTTTATCTCCTTTTGTACAAAATAATCTTCATCCCTATTATTACTTAAGTAAAAAGACCATGAGGAACACTCTGCATGTGAATAGAACGCAGAGCTAGACCTAATGGACTTCTTATATTATACACCGAAACACCATCATCTTCAACTAAATACTCCTCAAATTTTTAAGTCGTCTGGTAATTCCTATCAGAAAGTTACTCCTACTAACTTAATCTACCATTAATAGCCGCTATTTAATCAATAGGCGGATCATCCTTTTCCTCTTCTTCCGTCTTCCAGTATGTCATACTGCTCTTCTCAGTATCTACCTCCATCTTTTTATTAAGTCTAATATCGACTTTATAATAGGCGCGTTTAATTAAAAACTTTTGACTGTTCTCTGCAGAACCCCAAGTTCTACAAACCATCAAAAAACTTGCAGAGCCCTGTCCGGCTATCTCTTCCTTAGTGTAAGAACCTGGCTCAGTTGGGCGTTCTAAGATTCTCATATTTAATCTTAATTCCGGCTGGTAATTGCTCAAATACCAGTCTATTCGGGCAGAGTCATTCTCATAATATTGGATACGATAGCGATGACCTTTGGCTTGCAGAATATAGCCATTGGATTCGGAAATAGTGGTCCATCCCTGCTCTGAATCAAAGAAAACATAAGCTCCTAGCAAGACTAGACCACCTAGCAAGAATAAGAAAATCAAATGACGCTTCATATTGTTCTCCTTCCACTATTGTTTAAATCCGCAATCAGCTGAATTCTAAGCGAATCCAATTCACATTTATCCATGCCAAAGCTTACTAATTTTGACTAAAGTAAAAACGCTCCCATGTTTTTCTATATTATTTTACCATCTTATTCA
>CAUVQK010000170.1:0-4116 GCA_963553705.1 uncultured Streptococcus sp. | reverse complement strand
TTGCCCTCAGCTTTATCGTAGCTGTATCTGTACTTCTCAATGTTCTCTTTATGAACAATATTGGCTGGTTTCTCTTTCTCTATATCTACGGAACTCTCATGTCCTTCTGGTTCTTCAAGCGTGACAAGATTCAAAATTCTCTGCCACTGGCTCTAGTAACCCATAATCCAGTCATGATGATTTTGAATCTCTATACCATTTCTTTTGTCTGCTACAAGTACAATCTGCCTCTCTTGTCCCTGCCGACCGTCTTGCTGGCCTTTACCATGTATTTCCCAAGTCTGATCTGGGAAGTCTGCCGCAAGATTCGGGCGCCAAAAGACGAGACCGAGTATGTGACTTATTCTATGCTTTTTGGCTACAAAAAAGCCACTCGCTTTATCGAGGTGGTGACTCTGCTGGATATCTTGACCAATTTCGTTCTCCTTTGGAATATTTCCCGTGTCGGAGTGGTAGTCTTGGTGCTGAATGTCATCTGGATGACTGTCCAGTTTGAGCAGTTTATCAAAGATCCGACTCGCTTTAATATACGGGAGCGGGTGGAGCGTTATACTTATATCACAGAGACGACCATGGTTCTGTCCGTTGCTGTTTATCTCTTGATGGGGGTACTTTGATGAAAACAATCAAGCAGACAGGGCTTGACCAGGTCGGAGGCAAGGCCTATCATTTGCTGAAAATGCAGGCTGCTGGTTTGCCGGTTCCTGACTTTGCAGTGTTTGCTTTTGACTTTTTTCAAAAATCTGCTAGCTCCGCTGACTTGGAGCAGATGGAAGCAGCCTATCGGTCTGGAGAGTTGGACTTGTCCCAACTCAGTCAGCAATTGCAGGATTGGGCTAAAGAGCAGTTTGCGCAGGAAGATCTGACAGCAGCAGAAAACTGGATTCGGCAGGAGCTTTCTCAGACAGACTGTCGCTTCGCAGTCCGCTCATCTGCTACCATTGAGGATGGGAAGACCTCATCCTTTGCCGGTCAGTTTAAGAGCCAGCTCAATGTGAAGCCAGAGCAGCTTAAAGAAGCCATCCAAGCAATCTTGCTCTCTCTTTATCAGGAGTCAGCACTTAGCTATCTATTTGAGCAAGGACTATCGTTGAAGCAAGCGCAGATGATTTGCCTTGTGCAGGTCATGCAGGAGGGAGACTTGTCTGGGATTTACTTCACAGCTAATCCCAAGGGCATTCTGAACGAGCATATCATTGTCATCGGTCGAGGCTTGGGCAACAAGGTTGTCGAGGATAAGATTCCTACAACAATGGTGACGCTTCATCCCAAGGATCAGCTCTTTTATACAGAGCAGACGAAGGACTCACCAGACGTATCACAGGAACAACTCGAGGACTTACAAGCCTTGGCTAGTCAGGTAAGTCAGCTTTTCGGACCCTTTATGGATATGGAGTTTACTTTTACCAATGGCCATCTCTATCTCTTGCAGGCACGACCTATTACCACCTTGCCAGAGGGACAGCGGATTATTCTGGATAACAGCAACATTGTCGAGAGCTATCCGGGCGTTTCTAGTCCTTTGACCATTAGCTTTATCCAGGAGGCCTATGCTAGCGTTTTCCGCAGTCTGGCCCAGCGCTTGGTTGGTAAGGATGCCCCTGAGTTGGCTGCCTATGAAGCCACCTTTCAAAATATGCTGCAGCCGGTCAACAGCCGGGTTTATTACCAGATTCAGAGCTGGTATCAGCTCTTGCAGCTTCTGCCTTTTTCGAAGAAAATCATTCCTATCTGGCAGGATATGCTGGGCGTTCGAGAGACAGAGGTGCCTCAGATGCCAGTGCATCTGTCTGCTTTCAAACGCCTGCAAATCATGCTTCGCATTATTCGAGAGTTTTGGACGGCACCCAAGCAAATGCGGCAATTGGAAGAACAGTTTGCCCAGATTCAGCGCGAATACGAAGCGAGCTTTTCTCCCGACGCAGATGCGGAGACCTTGATTGGCTTGGTCAGCAAGCTAAAAGAGGATATTCTGGCTCACTGGGACATTACGCTGGTCAATGACCTCTATGCTTTTGTCTATACTGGACTGCTAAAGAAGTCGCGTCGCGGCGGGGCTGTTCAGGCTGAGATTGCAGGAATTGAGCAGATTGAAAGTATGAGGCCGGCTTTGGCTCTGCAGGCTTTAACAGCTCAGCTGAAAGCAGAAGAAAATGCAGAGATTAGACAGGCTATGGCAAGTGAAAGTCCAGCAGTTTTTCTAAGTCGCCATCATCCTTTGGTCCAAGAAATAGTCCATTTTATCCATGAATTTGGTGATCGGGCTCCAGAAGAGTTGAAGTTAGAAACTCCAACCTTTCGAACGCACCCAGAGCGTCTGCTCAAGCTCCTGCTGCAAATGTGCCAGCAAGAGGAGAAGAAGTTGGCACCTCAGAAACTTGAAGAAGAGGTGCAAAAATCAGACTGGTGGACGAATTTTCTTCGCAAGCGAGCCATGACTGGTGTTAAATATCGGGAGAGCTCCCGCTTAAACCGCACACGAATCTACGGCATGATGCGACAGATTTTCCGAACGCTTGGGCAGCAATTAGCCGAGCAAGGGCTGCTGGCTACGCCTGAAGAAGTTTTTTACCTGACAAAGGAAGAGTTGTTTGAGCTGACCAGAAAGCCCAGAGATGTTAGTGGACTGATAGCCGAGCGTCGGGAGAAGTTGGAGGCTGATAAGGAACTGCCAACCTTTAGTCGCTATGTTTTTGCTGGACAGGTCTTTGAGAAATACCTGAAACCGCAAAACCGTACCAGCAGTCATAATACGGGCAATCAAGCCTTACAAGGGATTGGTTGCTCACCTGGCTGCGTTAAGGCTCAGGTTTTGGTCGTAGAAGATGTGCAGGAGATTGAGTCTGCTCAGGACCGGATTATCGTGACCAAGATGACCGATCCGGGCTGGGTTTATCTTCTGACCCAAGCCAAGGGTGTCATTGCCGAGCAGGGGTCTTTGCTCTCGCACACGGCCATTATTTCCCGCGAGTTAGGTATTCCTTCTATTGTCAATGTCAGAGGCGCCTGCAGCCAGCTGCAAAACGGTGATTGGATTGAGATGGATGGCCTTACTGGCAAGATTCGACTGTTCAAGGAGGAAGACCATGCTGCAAATTAAACCAGTCAAACCCAATACTGCTGAGCTGGCCGATTTTCTAGCCCTGCCCAAGCAGATTTACCGACCAGATCACCTCATTCAGTCGGAAGAGGAAGAACTGGCTTTGATTGAAGGCAGTCACCCGCTGAGTTCTGACTTAGAAACCTATGCTTTTATTGGCTATGTGGACAGTCGGCCTTGTATTCGAGGGCTCCTGACCTTCTATCCAGGTGATGAGGCTGCTTACTTGGGATTTTTCGAGTCAATCAATGACCAGCAGATTGCATCTGCTTTTATCGAGCATTTAGCAGGCTTTGCCCGCAGTCTCGGAGCGATTAAGATAATCGGTCCCGTACAGGCAAGTTTTTGGCTGGGCTATCGAATGCAGCTGACTGGAACAGAGGAGCTCCCTTTTACAGGGGAACCTCATAATCCAGCCTATTATCCCCAGCTGTGGCAGGCAGCTAGTTTTGAGCTCAAGGAGCGCTATCTATCCAATTTTTATCCCAAGGTCAGCAATAAAACTCATCAGGACAAGCTGGCTCATCGCTTTGAGTCTTTTGAAGAAGCGGGTTTCACCATTTGCTCTCCCAAAAAGAAGGACTGGGAAGAAGCCTCGCTGCAGGTTTTTGAGCTTCTCAATCGTCTCTATCAAGATTTTCCGATTTATCGGTCAATTTCTAGTCAGCAGTTCAGTCAGATTTTTCAAAAATACCAGTATATTCTTGATTTTTCTATGGTTAAACTAGCCTATAAGGAGGGCAAGCTAGCCGGTTTTCTGATTGCCATGCCGGACTATGGCTCTTTGGTTTATCAAAAACTGACTCCTCTTAACCTAGCCAAGCTTTTTTGGACCAAGCGTTTTCCCAAACGTTATACGATTATGTATCTAGGAGTTGATGAGCAATTCTTGGGGTTGGGCTCTGCCTTGGCCTATCCGATTTTTAAAGAAGCGCAGAAGCGACAAGCTTCAGCTATTGGGGCCTTGATTCATCAAAAAACTGTCACGCGCCACTATGCGGCAGAACTGCAAGGAG
>CAUVQK010000169.1:0-4118 GCA_963553705.1 uncultured Streptococcus sp. | reverse complement strand
TTTTCTTCATAATGAAAACTAAAAAATTCCGGGGGAATTCATCCTTTTATCAATACTTCCCCATCATGTTTAGTATTGAATAAATCTTTTTTAGCATCATTTAGCCTTCTCGTATTTATATCATTTGGATTTTTATTATACCTCACTTGTGCTTGGTCAACTCGTTTTTGCAAATGGTCAACTATTTCTTGGTGTGTTATAACTTCTACGTTTTTAAGTTTTCCTGTCTCAATATCATGCTGAATTTGCTTGGAATCAATCCTTATCCTATCTGATCCATAATTTTTGGGAGTTGTACTGAATTCTGGATCTGTTGTTGAAATATAAGGTGTACGATCAAAATTACCACCTCGTATTTGAGAATGGATAGGAAGATCTCCCTCAGGATTTACTGACACTAGATAACCATCCTCATTGATATAAGCTTTAGGGTTTCCTTTATAATTTCGAGTATCATAGAAATTGTTATCGTTTCGAGTTACAAAATCCGGAACAGTTTTTTCAGTAAAAGCTCTAGTATTCACTTTAGCAGCCGGCACCACGCTCTGAGTCCTTACCGCATCCTTAATCTGATAATACTCATTAATCTGGGTATCAGCCCTTTGTGTTTGTATATCCTTATTATAAGCCCGAGTACTCCAAGCTGCTGTTCCTACCATTAGGAAGTCATAACCCGCTTTTATACTCGGTGCGTACTTGGTATAGTTTGTGGAATAATTCAGGAGTTCCTCATCAGCCTCTTTGCCTGTGACTGGATCAAGGCCCGTTCTAGAGATATATTCAAAACGTTTTTGCTCGAAGTTAGGATCGTGTTTGCTGATAGGATTTTGGCTATCCAATTCTTGATAGCGAGCAACCAAATATATATCATTCGCTTGATCTGTTTCGGATGAATAATAGTTATGATCTAGAAGCGGAGCTATAGGACTAAATTTTAATCCAGGATAATATTCTTCTAGCTCCTTTTGGTTCATTCGGTCAATCTTTGCTTTGAAAAAGGGATCTACCTTGGCTAAAACATCTTTTCTTAAGCCCGGACTTTCTTCCAAGGATTTTTTATAGCGCTCAATAACCAGATCTACTTCTTTTATCTCCTTTTGAGTGAATTTCCCACGCCAGCGATAGTCAAAAATCTCATTATTCCAATATGCCTCTACAATCCTAGGATACTCTTTTTCAATCTGTTCTCGCGAAAGGCTGGCTATCTTCTCCTCTAACGTCATTGAGGCATTTTGTCTCTTTACTTCTTCAATCATCTCCTGCCGCTTAGTCCATCCGGTATTGATGGTACCTTTCCAGCTGAGATCAGCATCTCGGCGAGGAGGAAGATAAGTCTGAGTAGATGCATCCCAGCTCTGAACTGCCTGAGACAAGCCGGTAGATGCGGCTGCTAAATACGTTTCAGCTTCAGCGAAGATAGTTGGCGAACTCTCATTAAAAGCAAGCAAATTATCCAAAATTTCTTGGAAGACTTGCCTAGCACTTTCTGCAACAGTGATGGAAGCACTGAAATCCACAATAGACATACCCTTATTATTTGAATAGAGTTGCGATTTACGTTCCAACTCTGCCAGTTGCTGTTCTGCAAAACGAATTTTCTCTTCCAGTTCTGATTGGCGCCAGCTCTTACCGTCTACTTCTGCCGTGTAGTTACTGACAAAATTTTGACAAGCTAAGGCTATCGCTTCCTGATAGAGAATGACCCCCTGAACAATCGGGATGACCGTTCCGACAACATGATTCTTGGCAGAATCATACGCTTTACCTTTTAGTTCATCCTCATTATGAAAAGCTGATAAAACGCTTATTAATTTAAGATTCTGCCCCAAACATTGTTCAACTGCTCGACCAAGGCTTTCAGCCTGCGTTCGTGCAGCTTCTAGATACATATCAATACTCATCTTTACTCCTCGCTAGCTAAAGCACGCTTCTCTTTGTAGACTTCTTCTAGTTGGTTTTCTGCGTTTTGATGATCTTTCCGCAATTTTTGTATCTGATCCTCTATATCTAGTTTTAGCTGTCTGCTTCGATGAGAAAAATCTAGCTGATAATCTACTATCTTACTGTAATATCGGCTTCCTTCGAAATCATAAGACAAATCATGAAACCATGTCCCCATAGAATCCAACTGACATAATACATCTTCTTCTTGAGCTTTTGCCTGTCCCAACTTTTGATAGAGTTCCCATTCATGATCAGCAAGCCTCCGCTCCTTGGCCAACAAGGCAGTCCACCGCTTATCTTCCTGCATTGATTATTCCTCCAAAGCAGTCAAGGTACTCAGACCTAAATCTTTTTTAGTGACTGTCGGTTCCTTTTTAGGCGGTAAATAGTTAGTAGTCAGACTTTGACGAATCATAGCATCCTTGTCCTCAAACTCTGCTGCTACACTATGAACATTCTGAATAATACTTGTAATGTGTGCCCCGAGCTGCCCTTGTAGGTTCTCAACATGTGAAATCCCTGCATTTGCATTAGAGTTTCCAGCAACAGTTGTCTGCGAATCTCGAGTAATAGCCATCATCTGCAGGAAATTTGCATCTCCGATTGCCGTCGCATGACGGGCTGCTGTTGATAGGTCGCTCTTAACTTGGTATTGATCCATCCGTCCTCTCCTCTACATTTTTTTCTTATTGTACCATAAAATAAAAAAAGAGCAAAAAATTTCCAAGAAATAGTCTGCTCTTAAAGTGTTTATTCTTTCTGCTCTATGGTACGCTGGTAGGCCTGAATCTGTCGTTCCAGTTCTTCTTTGATAGCTCCTTCGGGCGCGTATTTTTCTTCCCAGTCTTCTGGTTTGAGAATTTTATGGGTGACGGGGTCAAAGTGAGCCTTCCCGTCTGGGAAAATTTTGCCCATATTAGCCCGATGGACAATATCGAATAGTTGCTCTGGATCTACTCCCATCAGTACAAAACTGCCATAAGTAAAATAAAGAGTATCAATCAAGGCATCTACCTGACCGACTAGAGAAACCTCAGCCTGACTCTTGGAGCGAACCTTGTCAGCAGCCTTGTCAAGCGCTTGATGGAGATAGGCTACAGAACTGTTAAAGTCTTCCTCTGAGTTACTAGCTGCTCGCAGAAACTCAACCAACTCTTCTAGCTTAAAGCCTGCCCGATAGCGAGCGTCCTGAGGCGACCAAGCAATCGGCTCTTCCTGAGTACTTTCATCCATGACACTATGGAACTCTTTAACTTTATTAAAGTGATGGTCGCTACTGGTAAAGACCTTTTCCCTCGCTAGGATGCCAAAATGCTCCAGAGCCTTATGAATCCCATCCTGACTATTGCTGCTAGTTGTATGCTTGGCCACTTCCTTGACCGAGCTGGTTCCATTTCCCATAGCAATGGACAGGCCAACTCCCGATAGCATTTCCAAGTCATTGTCAGAGTCGCCGAAGGCCATGACCTGATGAATGTCAAAACCATATTCCTTGCCGACTCGGCGAATCCCCTCTAGCTTAGATGTATCTTTATTGATAATATCAACCGCATAGGGGCTGCTGCGGGTAAATTTCAAATCAGGAAAGTCTGCTTCAATCTTACGGCTTTCTTCTGGACTGGCTAAAATCAAAGCTTGATAAATCGGCTCCTGAATCAGCTGCAGGAGATCCTTTTCATGCTGGGGCAAGGCCTTGCTGATGACCTTATTAAATCCATGACTGACTGTTCGAGCCATTCGCTTAGGGATGAAGCGGCTAGTCCATTGGGAGAAAGGGCTCATTCCAAAGGACATAATCTTGGAGCCCAGCATAGCCTCAGCCGTCCCCAAGGAAATTTCTTTCCGATACTTCTTAGCATAGGCGATTAAATCCCGCAAACTCTGCTTGTCAATAGGACTGGCAGAAATTACTCTGTCTCTTGAAAAAATATACTGGCCATTATAGGTCACAGCAAAGTCTAAGTCCAATTGCTCCATAAAAGGTTTGACAAAGAAAGGACCGCGACCTGTTGCCAAACCGACTAATATTCCTTGCTCCTTTAAACTCTGAATAGCCTTTTCTGTAGATTTCAAAACCGTTCGACTGTCATTGACCAGTGTCCCATCAATATCAAAAAAGATGGCCTTTACTTCCATTGATTTTCTCATTCTTTCCTTTTATGATACAATAAATT
>CAUVQK010000168.1:0-4151 GCA_963553705.1 uncultured Streptococcus sp. | reverse complement strand
TCTTCCTTTTTTACTTGTAAATTTGCAGAAATGCAGTAACGGAAAGCTTTGTGAGCTTGTCAAAAGGACCCACCCTTGAATATTTTACTCATCTGTCATCGGTTTACTATTTACTTTTTATACGTTTTTTGGTATAATAGTTCATGTTATAAAATGTAACATCGAAGGAGGTTCTATCCATGAAAGCATCTAAATGGCTGATTGCGACTGGAGTTGCACTGAGTGCCGGGCTATTGCTGACGGCTTGTAGCCAGTCTTCATCTAGCACAAATAATTATACTTACGTTTATAGTTCAGACCCTGACAGCTTGAACTATCTTGCTACAAACCGTGCAACGACAGGTGATGTCATTTCCAACTTGGTCGATGGACTTTTTGAAAATGACAAGTACGGGAACCTGATTCCCTCAATCGCCAAGTCATGGACAGTTTCTAAGGACGGTCTGACCTATACTTATAAGCTGCGTGATGATGCTAAATGGTACACATCCGATGGTGAAGAATATGCAGATGTAAAGGCTCAGGACTTTGTGACTGGCTTGAAGTATGCAGCGGATGAAAATTCTGAAGCTATTTATCTAGTTCAGGACTCTGTGAAGGGCTTGGATGCTTATATCAAGGGTGAAGATAAGAATTTTGACAATGTTGGTGTCAAGGCTATTGACGACCATACCCTGCAATACACTCTGGCTCGCCCTGAGCCTTACTGGAACTCTAAAACGACCAGCACGATTCTTTTCCCAGTCAATGAAGAGTTTCTGAAAGCAGAAGGAAGCAATTTTGGTTCTGTCAAGCCATCTAGCATCCTCTATAACGGTCCTTACTTGCTTAAGTCTCTGACTTCTAAGTCTGTGATGGAATTTGTCAAAAACCCAAATTACTACGACAAAGACAATGTCACTCTGGATAGCATCAAGCTGACCTATTACGATGGAAATGATCAGGAAGCGCTGATTCGCAACTTCAGCGATGGCGTTTACAGCACAGCTCGTCTCTATCCGAATAGCTCAGGCTTTGCTTCAGTCAAGAAGAAATACGCGGATAATATCGTATACAGCCCGCAGGATTCTACTTCTTATTACTATAATTTCAACTACAACCGTCAGTCTTACAATCATACTTCTAAAACAACAGACGCTCAAAAGTCTGCGACCAACGAAGCGATCATGAACAAAGACTTCCGTCAGGCTATCAACTTTGCCTTTGACCGTACATCTTATGGTGCGCAAGGAAATGGTGAAGACGGAGCGACTAAGGTCTTGAGAAATACCTTGGTACCACCTAGCTTTGTCCAAATTGGCGACAAGGATTTTGGAACTGTTGTTGGGGAAAAATTAATTAACTATGGTAGCCAATGGCAAGGAATTGACCTCTCTGACGCGCAAGATCCATACTATAATCCTGAAAAAGCTAAGGCGAAATTTGCAGAAGCGAAGCAAGCCTTGCAGGCTAAGGGAGTTGAATTCCCAATTCACTTAGATATGCCAGTGGATCAGTCTAGCACCATTGGCGTACAATGGGCTAGCTCAACCAAGCAGTCTATCGAATCAGCTCTTGGAGCAGAAAATGTCGTCATTGACCTGCAAAAGATGAGCACAGACGATCTTAATAACATCACCTATTTTGCTAATTCTGCTGCTCAGAAAGACTATGATATGTCTACTGGTGGTTGGGTAGGTGACTACCAAGACCCATCTACCTACCTTGATACTCTCAATATCAAGAACGGTGGAAGCTTGCAAAACTTTGGTTTTGAACCAGGTCAAGACAATGATAAGATTAAAGAGTTAGGCTTGGATACTTATACCAAGATGTTGGAAGAAGCCAATGCTGAAACCAACGATGTGCAACTGCGTTACGAAAAGTATGCAGAAGCGGAAGCTTGGTTGCTAGATAGCGGCTTGATTATCCCGACTGTTTCACAAGGGGCAACACCGTCTGTTACTAAATCAGTGCCATTTACAAAGGCCTACTCACCAGTTGGCGTCAAAGGTTCAGGCTACAACTTCAAGCTGACTCAGCTGCAGAAGGATGTTGTAACGACTAAAGAATACGAAGCTGCTAAGAAAAAATGGAAAGAAGAAGCTACTGCGGCAAATAAAAAAGCCCAGGAAGAACTTGCTGACCACGTTGAAAAATAAAAAACGATTCACTTATCGACATTGGGGCTGGAAAAATCCAGCTCCTTTTTGAATGGCTTGACTAAGGTTTTTGTAGTAAAATAGAAAGAAATACTGCAAGGAAGTGAAAGAGTTGAAAGTAAGAAATTATAGTGCATTACCTGAGAAAGAAAAGCAGGTGTTATTTGAATTAGTTCAAGAGTGTAATAAGGTGGATGGAGGGTATCGGCTGCCCTATCTGGATAATAATTATAATGTAGCTCCTGAAATGCCAGCCTTCTTCTTGGCTGAGATGGATAGTCGAACCATCGGCTTTTTATCAGTCTACGCGGATGAACCTGGCCAAGCAGAGGTCTCACTTTATGTTCTGCCATCTTATCGCCGTCAGGGTGTGGCTAATCAACTCCTAGCTGATTTTGCCAAGGTAGCTGATCAGTATGATTTGACCGAGATTGAGTATGTAGCGGAGCTGGCTTTTTTGAACGATCAACCTGACTTTGCTAGGAGATTTGATTACCAAGAGGATGAAGCGGAAATCTGGCTGGCACAGCCTGCTCAAGCTTTTCCTCTAGAAGAAAGAGAAGGGATAGAGGTCTTGCAGGGGAGTTTGGACTTGGCAGAAGAGATTGCAGCCTTTCAGTCCCAAGTCTTTGAGACACCGCTAGATGTTGCCTTGAAATACGCCCAAGAATCCATGAACAGTGGCTCCAGTCTGCTTTATATCTTGAAGAAAGATGGTAGAGTTGTAGCTTCTGTGTCAGTTGATACGGATTTTGGTACCAATTATTTCTTTGGCTTGGCGGTTGATCAAGACTTTCAGTGGCAGGGGTTAGGAAGCTATCTCTTGCTTGCAAGTATGCAGGATTTGAATGTGCGCAATGGACAGGAGTTTCAGATTGTCGTAGAAAAGCAGAATGCCCGAGCATTGAAACTTTATAAAAAGCTAGGTTTCAAAGAGATGACAGAGGTTGTCTATCTAAAAGAAAAATAGCAAATTTGTCTCAGATTGCTCATTAACTTAAAAGGAGAAACTGGCTTCTTACAGCTGGTTTCTTTTGTTCTGCCTTGGTTTATGGTATAATGAGACGATATGTAAAGAAGGAAAATGTTATGAATATTCAACAATTGCGTTATGTGGTCGCCATTGCTAACAGTGGAACCTTTCGAGAAGCAGCGGAAAAAATGTATGTCAGCCAGCCTAGTCTGTCTATCTCTGTCCGTGATCTGGAAAAAGAGCTGGGCTTCAAGATTTTTCGTCGGACCAGCAGCGGGACTTTTCTGACTCGCCGAGGAATGGAGTTTTACGAGAAAGCTCAAGATTTGGTTAAGGGCTTTGATGTTTTTCAAAATCAATATGCTAATCCTGAAGAGGAGCGGGATGAGTTTTCTATTGCCAGCCAGCACTATGATTTTTTGCCGCCTTTGATTACCCAATTTTCTCAGACCTATCCTGAGTATAAGAACTTCCGGATTTTTGAGTCAACAACTGTGCAGATTCTGGACGAAGTAGCGCAGGGCCATAGTGAAATCGGCATTATCTACCTCAATAATCAAAATACCAAGGGCATTATGCAGCGGGTGGAAAAGCTTGGTTTGGAAGTGATTGAGCTGATTCCTTTTCAGACCCACATTTACCTGCGGGAAGATCATCCTCTAACTCAGAAAAAGGAGTTGGTCATGGAAGATTTGGCTGCTTTGCCGACTGTTCGCTTCACTCAGGAAAAGGATGAGTACCTCTATTATTCAGAAAATTTTGTCGATACCAGTGCCAGCTCACAGATGTTTAATGTGACGGACCGTGCGACTTTGAATGGGATTTTGGAGCGAACTGATGCTTATGCGACGGGTTCTGGCTTTTTGGACAGCAACAGTGTGAATGGTATTACTGTCATCAAGCTTCGCGACAATTTGGACAACCACATGGTCTATGTCAAGCGTGAAGATGTGGAGCTGACTCAGGTCGGAGAAGACTTTGTATCGGTTATGAAAGAGTATTTTGCACAGAAAAAATAAAGTATGAAAAGAAAAATT
>CAUVQK010000167.1:0-4153 GCA_963553705.1 uncultured Streptococcus sp. | reverse complement strand
TTTTTTAAACAATTAATTTGTAATTAAATCGCCAACAGACTAGTAGAAAGTTCTTATCTCAGTGATTTTATGGCTTATAACTCTAGTTTTTCCAATATTTCCTGCAAAGTATCAGGAGAAATTGGGTCCACAAGAACATATTTGGCATCCAGCATATAGATGCCCTCAGTTAGCGACTCTAAGTACTGACGATAAGGAACTTCGGCTAGTTTTTCCCCATCGGCTGTCATGATAAATAGTCGTGCAACTGCAACCTTACTTCCTTGATATTGTTGTAAATATTGAGGTTCTAGCTCTGGATGAGATGGTAAGATTGTTCGTCCTTCACTATTTAGATAGTTGACAGGGATGATGATATCTTCACCATCCTGCTCTACTTTAAAAACTTGCTGCTCAGAGTAATAAGCATTCAGCTGTTGGGTAAAGCGCAAACGCTGGTCATAGCTATTCAAAAGTTGCTCGTCCGGAACATGGATAATCTGCCCTAGGTAGAGTTCATTGATGTAAATGGGACGTTTCACTCCCATAACTTCTACTATAGGATGGACTTTTACTTCCTTGGTCAATTCTGAAAGAGCAGATAAGAAAATATCCGTGAAATGAAAATCAAGAATGGAATCTTTATCATACTCCACACCATCATGTTCACACACACTTACATCTAAGAGAAAGAGTAATGTTTTCAAGAACATCAAGGCCCCAGTCCAATCAGAAGCTGTCGCCAAATCTGGAACAGCTACCTGATAAACTTGACCATCAAAAGATAGACGGAACCCTAAGCTAGACTTCTCTTTGACCCCAAACTGAACAGAATGGAAATCCGAAATAAGAGAGTCTGCAGATGGCTTTAATCCTGCATCCTTAGCGGAAACGCTGTAACATTCAAAAAGTTCTGCTTGAAGCACCTCACCAATCCTTAATGATTGGTTGCTTTTTATTGTAAAAATAACTGATTTCATATTTTTCTCCTTCGGTCTACTGGCAAATCCTTTCTACGACGTAGAATCGTTACTTCGCTGACAGGGATTTTTCCTGATGCATACGTGATAAGACCGTACTTATCATCCATCAATTCCGCACCATCTGCTATATTGTTTTCATTTAAAAATTCTTTATCAGAAACCAATATTCGCACATAAGAATCAGGTGCTGTAAAATCATCATCCCCACGCTTGTGACCAGCCATTGCAAATTCCTGACCTTTATATAGGACACGATCATAAACCGAATACCTCTGACTAACCTCACTATAAGGCACAAGCTTCCCGTATACGCCTTCTCCGGCATCACATACATAGAAACTATAGGGAACGTAGCCTTCTTCCAACATCGCTGGATCTTTTGAAAGAAGGATATAGTCATTTATATAATTCACAAAATTCGAGTATACTTTGTTTTGGTAAACTAGATATTCTTTATCCATTTTATCCCTCCACGTATTCCATTATACCATCTTTATTAACCCTACCAACCAAGACTTCCTCTCCTCCAACATTTAGATACAATTTAGAGCCTTCCTTGAGTCTACTTCTATCTGAATGACGATATTCTGGAACCAAAAATTCGTCTGAATCTGATTTTATGAAGCCATTTCCGCTTGCAGGATCTATTACTTTATAAGGCTTGCCTGTAGAGCTATTCATCAAAATATTACCTTTTGTATCTATTAAATTCCCATCCATATCTCCATATGGGATTTTAATATAGCCCGTCTCATCAGTAGTATACTCTAAACGAAGGTATGCATCTGTTTTAAGAACTAAATTACCATTCTGATCACGTACTGCAACCCTATTGCCATTTGCATCAATCATAGTTTCAACAAATGGAGATCCTTCATAGTCCAGTCGCAAGCCTTCTACAGCTTCTCTGATATTAGTAATATTTTTCACATCCGAACGTCTGGCTACATAGCCACCTGCTGTTGCTTTTTCCTTCCTATTGAATAGCCAAACCTCATCTTTAATAGGCATAATCTTTTGCATGACTGTTGAATAATCTGGATACGGAATTGCATTACGAATATCAATCATCATGTCATATTCAGACTGTGTCATTTTGGTTACATGCGTATTCCTTAGTCGATTAAACTCATCCCAAGAAACACCATACTCTTTTAATTTTTGATCAATGATTGCTCGAGTTGTTGATTGACTTGGTGATGGATTCACTGTTCCCTTGGCCTTCGGCACGTCCACATCACTTGGCTTGACTTCGCTAACAGACTTGACTGCGCCGTCGCCTGATATCTGCTTGACCTTCGGTACATCCACGCTGACTGTTGGATGGGGTTTCAGCTTAGCCAGGCTCATATCAGCTGAACTGGCTTTCAGATGCAGATCTGGCCTACTACTCAAACGTACATTAGCTGGATCCAGCTTGGGTAGCTGTCCAACTTTGCTCGATACATCAAAATCACCTGCTGGTCTGCTTCCACCTGGTAAGTCCACATCCAAGTCTGGCGTGCCTCCACGGCCGAACTTCCCACCAAAGTAATTACCAGCCTTGCCTACTCCAAAGCTAGTGACTTGCCCAATCACTAAATTCTGAAGTGCCGTGCTTGAGTCTTGATCTGTTACCGCTGTATAGATAACCTTTGAGACATCATTGGCATCGTCCGCATACTTTCCTAATGTTGCCAAATTCTTCAATAAGTTTGGACCCGATGTGCCAAACTTCGTCAGATAAGCTAGTGAGCCCATTGATGCCAAAGTCGTAGCTGCATCTATCCCAGCCCAAACTCGATCCTCTGTTGAAAGACGATCGCCTGTTATCATAGTCTGACCTGTCCACGCGGAGTATGCATTGTCCGCAAATAGATAGGCACCACTTGCATAAGTTAGGGTCAAAGATGCTCCAGAAGTAAAAGGAGCAAAGATAATACCTCCCGCTGCTGCTAAACCGGCTAAAACCTTTAAGCCAATATCAACTTTCTGCAAAGTATCCTTATTTTCTTCTTGAAAGCGACTAGCTTTCAACCCCTGATAATCAGGTATTTTGCTTGGGAAATACGCCTCAACAATATCTTCTGCACTTTTCCCTTCTAAATTTTTTATTTCTTTATCAGTCAGCTTATCTTTTTGAGCTAGATAGGCTTTTGCTGCCTGTAAGCGAGTCTCATAAACATCCTTTGCCGCCTCAATAGGACTAGCCTTCCCATCTAAAAGTTCGTGTAATTTGTACGGTTGGGGATCATTATAAGCCCTCTGTTCAAAACCATTTGCACCTGCTTCTTGCTTATATTTAATCGTATCTTTTTTTGTATATTTACTCTCGTAAGGTTTTTTATCTCCATTGACATTATTTAGACTCTTAAACGCATCATCCATTCCTCGGGTGAACTTATTGTCAATATTTTGCATGATGTCTGAGTGGACTTTCTTCGCGCTATTTAACATACTATAAATGCGCTGAATCGATTTGTCGAAGATACTACTATCTTTTTTTACACCTAAGGCGGCTTCCCCCTTCTGGGTATATAGGTCTTCAACACCTTCAGACTTTACAGTATTCCCAGCAGCTTCGATATTATCCATGATATCACTCATTGAGCTGAAATAATTATATGCTGGATCTGGTGCTTCTGTGGAAAAGTCTGGTTGATTAGAGTAGTACTTTGTCATTTCTGTGCTCCTCCCTCAAGACTCTTTCTATATTCTTGGTAATTACGCTTAATCTGGTCAATAGATCCTTTTGGATCCCGTTTAATAGCTTCCTTGTCTTCTGCTTTTGCAGTTGGATCGTTCAAGACTAGATTGGCAATTGAGGTTGCTAATACTTTGTCCATATCAATCATAGTATCATAAGTATTTTTTGAATGTCGGTAGAGTACTTCACAAATAGTTTCAAACTCTTGTGCTTTTAGGTGATAACGGGATAAACCACCATTACTATCACCCTTTCCTATAAAATCGTGAAAGGCGCCTTCAGACGAAAGGTTGGGAAGATTTGATCTAACACTTTGAATTTTTGTAACAATTTGTCCAGCCAGATTGACCATATTTAAACTATGATAAATAAGTTGTTCTTGGTCTGACAGAACTAATTTAATATCTACTGGCATATTAAAGACTCACTTTCAATTTTTTTATAATTTGCTCTTTCAGTTGATCACTGTCAATTGACCGTCGGATTTGCCTATAGAAATCATATT
>CAUVQK010000166.1:0-4180 GCA_963553705.1 uncultured Streptococcus sp. | reverse complement strand
CAGGAATTCGGATTAATTCAGGCATTTCCCGCTCCGCAGCCCATGAATTTTATCGTAGTCTTGGTTGCAGCGAAAAAGCAGACCAAAAACGCTTTTATTGGGAATTTTAGAGAAAGGAGGAGTAGATGATGATTGAACCACTAACCCAGCAACATGCTTTAGAAATTGCTAAGGACTGGCATTACGAGGCGCCTTATGATTTTTATGATATGAAAAATGACCTGGAAGATTATGAAGAAATGGTTTCTCCTGAAGCGCGTGGGGACCGCTATTATCAAGTGGTGCGAGAAGGGAAACTCTATGGATTTTTCTGCTTGGAGCAGAAAGGAGAGCGAAGTTTAGAGCTTGGTTTAGGGATGAAGCCGGAGCACTGCGGAAATGGTCAGGGCGCTGCATTTTTGCAGGAAATTCTGGACTTTATCATGGAAAATTTTGCACCACAAACCCTAAGGCTATCCGTTGCTGACTTCAATCACCGAGCCCAGCAGCTCTATCTCAACATGGGCTTTGAAGTGGTGAGGCGCATTCCGCAGGAAAGCAACGGCGATATTCATCTCTTTGTGGAGATGGAGAAGAAGGCCTAGTCAATATCGCAGTCAGACAAAGAGATATATAAGCTCAATCACTCATTATCCCTAGAAAAGGAAGTAGGCAGTTTACCATGAAAAAAGAAAGCAGCAGAAGAGTTAGCAATTGTGAAATTCGTTTTGTAGAAAGCGCGGAAGAATTTCAAGGCTTATTAGAGGTCTTTCGAGAAGTCTTTGACTGGGAAGAGTCTGAGTTTCCGGATTCCTCGTATCTTGCCAATCTGCTGGGGAATCTTCAATTTTTAGTACTTGTCGCAAAGGCAGAGGGTAAAATTATTGGTGGTCTGACAGCCTATGTTCTGCCAGACTATCAGACTGCAAAGTCCAGTATCTTTATCTATGATTTGGGCGTCGCGACTAATTTCCAGCGGCAAGGAATTGGCAAAAGTTTGATTGATAAACTGCTTGATTATGCAAAAAATCATCAGATACAGGATGTTTTTGTCGATACAGAGCTGGAGGATAATGAAGATGCCTTGGCCTTTTACGAAAAGACTGGCTTTGACAGTTAAGTCAAAGTCGTCCAATATACTTATGACTGCTGAAGGCTAGTAGGGAATTTGTCAATGATTATCAATAAACAAAAGGAGAAAACCATGAGATTTGAAGAAATTTTACCAGGTCTTAAGGCCAAGAAAAAATATGTACGTACAGGCTGGGGCGGGGCGGAAAACTACGTCCAGCTCTTTGACACGATTGAGCAGAATGGGGTGGCTCTCGAGGTGACACCTTATTTCCTCATCAATGTTTCAGGTGAGGGGGAGGGCTTCTCCATGTGGAGTCCGACTCCTTGTGATGTCCTCGCGACAGATTGGGTGGAAGTAGATGACTAAGACGGTACTAGTCACGGGAGCTAGCTCTGGCATCGGCCGAGCTCAGGCTCTGACCTTTTTGGAAAATGGCTACCGGGTTTATGGGGTGGACAAGGATGAAAACCCTGGCTTTCTAAATGAGCTTCGTTTTGTCAAGATGGATTTGACAGGGGATTTGACACCGCTCTTCACCAGCTTGCCTGAGGTGGACATTCTCTGTAATACAGCAGGTATTTTGGACGATTATCGTCCCCTGCACGAGACCAGCGACGAGGACTGGAAGCAGATTTTTGCTATCAATCTGACCGCTACCATGAAAATCACTCGCTTTTACCTGCAGAAAATGCTGGAGAAAAAGTCCGGTATCATCATTAACATGTGCTCGATTGCTAGCTTTCTGGCTGGCGGCGGCGGTGCTGCCTATACAGCCTCTAAGCATGCTCTGGCTGGCCTGACCAAGCAGATAGCCTTAGACTATGCGGATAAAAATATCCAAGTCTTTGGCTTGGCGCCAGGCGCTGTCAAGACAAACATGACTGCCGCAGATTTTGAGCCAGGCGGACTGGCAGACTGGGTTGCTGAGGAAACGCCTATCAAGCGCTGGCTGGATCCTCAGGAAGTGGCAGACATCTGCCTCTTTCTAGCCAGTGGCAAGGCAGCTGCTATGCAGGGCGAGATTATCAAAATCGACGGCGGCTGGAGTTTGAAGTAAGGAAATAAAATGTTTAAATGGGAAAAACGCAAAAAGACTTATATGATTTGTCTAGCTCTGCTATTTCTTATCTGGTTAAACAATACAAGCCTCTTTTCTAATAAAGAGAGACAGGAATATAAAATCCTGGCCCATCGAGGACTTGCGCAGACTTTCGATGAATCTAAAGCGGACTGGGACAGCAATACGGCAGCCATGATTGACCCGCCTACACATCCCTATCTTGAGAACAGCATTTCTTCAATGCAGGCGGCTTTTGACCTAGGAGCGGATGCAGTGGAGTTTGATGTAAAATTGTCCAAAGACAAGCAACTGGCAGTTTTTCATGATGCAACTCTGGAATTCAAAACTGGCATTGAGGGAGAAATTCAGGACTACACGATGGCTGAGCTCAAAAAGATGGATATCGGTTACGGTTATACGGCTGATGGCGGAAAAACCTATCCTTTTAGAGGAAAAGGAGTCGGTCAGATGCCCACAATAGCTGAGGTTTTTGAGTCCTTTCCCGACAAGGAGTTTGTGATTGAGGTCAAAGACGGGAAATTAGAAACCTATAAAGTCTTGTGGGAGAAACTAAAAACTCTCTCGCCCAAAAGGTTAGACCGACTCAGTGTTTGCGGGGCAAGCGAGGAAGGAGTTCAGTGGTTGCGCAGTCAAGCAGCAGCCTCAAGCTCTTGTCGAAGAAGCGCATGCTTAATGCTCTTATCAAATATGAACTATTGGGCTTTACTGGCTATATCCCTGAGGAAATGAAAAATGCAGAGCTGCGGATTCCTTTGAAATATGCCAAATTCTTATGGGGTTGGCCGAATAAATTTATGGAAAGAATGGAAGCAGTCAATACACGGGTTGAGCTAACAGCTGGTGGCAGCGATTTATCAGAAGGTTTCGATCATATCCATAGTCTAAAAGATATTCCCGAAGGCTTTGACGGCTATATCTGGACCAATAAAATCAATGAACTGCATCTGAAAGAAGACAAAAAAATGAAGGTGAAAAATATTTTTTTCCAATCCTGGACCAAAAATATGGTACTTTACGGTTTGAATGCTGGACTAGGGCAGTTCTTCATGAATGCGCCTGAGACATCCTGCATTTACCAACTAGGAAATTTCATCTTTCCGGCTGGTCAGGTGGATCCGAATTTGTGGAAGGAATTTAGCAAAAAATATAGTTTAGCTGACAAGGTCATTATCTCCGAGGAGTCCAGCTGGCAGGAGTTTCTGGATAGTCAGAGTGAGCTGGGCCAGTTTACTCGTTATGCTTTTGCGGACAAGGTTGCCTTTGATACAGAGGCTTTGGAGAAATTGCAGAGCAGGCTACCTGCAAACTACTACCTTTGTCCAATTGATGAGGAGAGTTATGAGCGTTTGACTGAGGAAGTCTGGTCTCAGGATTTGCAGGGTGACTTTGTTGATTTTGACCATTTTCAAGCGGCGGGTGGCTTTGGTTTTTTACTCTATTCAGGAGAGGAAATCATCGCTGCTGTATCAACAGGATTGGTCTATCATGGAGCTCTTGAGATTGAAATTTCTACCAAGCCAGCCTATCAAAGACAGAGCTTGGCCAAAATCTTGGGTGCCCGGATGATTTTAGAAGCTCAAAAACGCTCACTCTTTCCTCTCTGGGATGCGCACAATGAAGCTTCCAAGAAGGTCGCAGAAAGCTTGGGCTATCAGTGCCTAGGAGCTTATCCGGCTTATGAATGGAAAGGGACTTTTGACCAATGAAGAAAAACCAAAGCTATTGCTTAAAAGACATCATGAAGGCTGTAAAATCGGAAGAGCTAGATAATGATTTCTGTTTGTATGCTAGGGAAAATGGAGAACTGAATTTTCAGGACAGCTACTTGCTTGCTGATTATCCTCAAGTAGTGGATAATAGGGATGTTTACCCTAGAAAGGTAAGGGAGCAAGAGATGGAGCTGATTTATTACGGTGAAGACGTTGTGGATGTTCTCTTGTCTGTCATGGAGCAAAAAGCAGAAGCGACTGATCAAGAGTGCTTACAGGCTTTGCTTTACTATTATGAGCATGATGACTTTATGGATTTTGATAAAGATACAGTTT
>CAUVQK010000165.1:0-4181 GCA_963553705.1 uncultured Streptococcus sp. | reverse complement strand
CTATATTTTAAATTTATGTTACTCTATTGTATCATAAAGCTTTTAAATAGCAATGATTCCTTGAAATAAATCATAGATATTTGGTATAATGGGAAGATAACAAGGAGAATCAAGCTTGGAACAATTAATAGAAAAATTAAAAGAGTTCTGGGGAAAAGCCCAGCAGTTTATCAAAAAAATACATCTTCCAGAATGGAGCAAGAAGATCGTTAGTGGCAACAATGGCTGGTCTATCGGTGATGTTTTTGCTGTTTTCTTGCGGACTTTTAAGCTTCTGATGAATATGGCTTTTGTGTTTATCTTCTTCGGTGGCGTAATCGGTGCTGGGATTGGGATAGGCTATGCAGCTAGTCTTTTCAGCAAGGTGGAAGTGCCCAAGCAGGAAGAGCTGGTCAAGCAGGTGAATAATATCTCTGGTATTTCTAAGCTTACCTATGCCGATGGCAGCTTGATTTCAGATGTTGACAATGATTTGCTCCGCATTCCGGTTAAGAGTGACGCCATCTCTGAAAATGTAAAAAAAGCCGTTATCGCTACAGAAGATGAGAATTTTGAGACGCATAACGGAGTTGTTCCCAAGGCTGTGCTTCGGGCTACGCTCGGTTCAGTTGTTGGAGTTGGCTCGTCTAGCGGGGGGTCAACCATTACCCAGCAGTTGATCAAGCAGCAGGTGGTGGGCGATGCGCCGACCTTCAAGCGGAAAGCAGCGGAGATTGTTGATGCGCTGGCTTTGGAGCGCTACATGTCCAAGGATGATATTTTGACGACCTACTTGAACGTTTCGCCTTTCGGACGCAACAATAAGGGGCAAAATATCGCTGGTGTGGAAGAAGCTGCTCAAGGGATTTTTGGTGTTTCTGCTAAGGATTTGACTGTGCCCCAGTCTGCTTTTATTGCTGGCTTGCCACAGAGTCCGATTGTGTATTCGCCTTATGCAGCCGATGGCAGTCTCAAGAGTGCAGGGGATATGGCTCTGGGCTTGGAACGTGCCAAGGATGTGCTCTATAATATGTATCGGACGGGCCATCTAAGCGAGAAAGAGTACAAGGAGTACAAGGACTACGACTTGACCAAGGATTTCAAGCCGTCTGAAAGCTCGGAAAAATCTTCGCATGGCTACCTTTATTACACTGCGGTCGAAGAAGCCCAGCAGACCATGTACGAATACTTGATCCAGCGGGACAATGTTTCCCAGCAAGAGCTGAAAAACAATGATACTGTCAAGGCCTACAAGGAATTGGCTGCTAAAGAACTGAGCGATGGCGGCTATACTGTCACCACCACAATTAACAAGAACATCCACACCGCTATGCAAAATGCAGTAGCCAACTATGGCGGCGTCTTGGATGACGGAACTGGTGCAGTTGAAGTGGGAAATGTCCTCTTGGATAATAAAACCGGTGCTGTGATTGGCTTTGTCGGCGGCAGAGACTATGCTTCCAATCAGAACAATCACGCCTTTGATACGGAACGCTCGCCGGGTTCGACTATTAAGCCGATTCTGGCTTATGGGATTGCTATTGACCAAGGTCTGATGGGTAGTGCCAGCGTTCTTTCCAATTATCCAACTAACTTTTCAAGCGGCGATCCAATCATGCACGTGGATAGCCGTGGTACAGCCATGATGGACCTGCAAGAAGCGCTTAATACTTCTTGGAATATCCCGGCTTATTGGACTTACCGCGGATTACGCGAAAAAGGTGTCAATGTCCGTGGCTATATGGAAAAAATGGGCTATTACATTGATGACTACAGCATTGAGAGTCTCCCAATGGGCGGGGGAATTGAAGTATCTGTAGCTCAGCATACCAATGGTTTCCAAACCTTGGCTAATAATGGAACCTACCAGAAAAAATACATGGTTGAAAAAATCACAGACCGAGATGGCAAGGTGATTTACCAGCATAAGGCCAATCCTGTTCAGATTTACAGTCCAGCAGCAGCTACGATTATGCAGGAGCTCATGCGGGGCGTTATCAATTCTGGGGCTACTACGACCTATAAATCCAGAATCAGTCAGGTCAATGGAACCTTGGCTGGAGCCGACTGGATTGGTAAGACTGGAACGACCAACACCAACGGTGATATGTGGCTGATGCTTTCTACTCCTAAGATGACTCTGGGAGGCTGGATCGGTCATGATGATAATAGCTCTATGGCGGCGTTGACTGGTTATAACAATAACGCTTCCTACATGGCTTATATGGCAGATGCCATCTATCAGGCAGATCCAAATGCCTGGGGTGTTGGTGATAAGTTCACTCTTGATCCGAGTGTGATTAAGTCTGATGTACTCAAGTCCACAGGGGAAAAGCCAGGTACAGTAACGGTAAACGGCCGCTCTGTTAATCTCAGCGGTCCGACAGTGCCTAGCTATTGGGCTAAAAATGGTGCTCCGACCACGACCTACCGCTTTGGTATCGGGGCATCAGATGCGGATTATCAGAAGGCTTGGTCAGCTATACTGGGCGGTTCTACCTCTAATTCTAATTCCAACTCCAATTCTAACAATAACCGGCAGGGGAACTAGCGCATCAAGAATAGTTTTAACTTTTCAGAAAGCGGATGAAATCCTTGCAATTTCTAGCTAAATAAGGTATAATGATAACAATAATTTGTCGTGTGCTTTATTTGAAATATTGTCCAAATAGAAGCTTACAGCAGTTAAATCAAACTTGAATAAGTCAGATTTAGCTGCTCTTTTTGTGCCTATTTTTAGGAAAAACGAATTATGTAACCATAATTTAATTTTTCTGAAAATTGAACAAAAGGGACTGATTGTAGCTGTTTTGCAGCATTGTAAATGACAGAGGATTTTCCTCTGAAAACATTTCACAGAACTCGCTCTAAAAAGCGTGAGGGAAAGATAGGTTTCTTCTCGCTTTACCAAGGGCTTAGTATCTTATCATAAAGGAGTAAAAACTTGGCAGGACATGAAGTTCGATACGGTAAACACCGTACCCGTCGTAGTTTTTCAAGAATTAAGGAAGTTCTTGATTTACCAAATTTGATTGAAATCCAAACGGATTCGTTCCAAGATTTCTTGGATCATGGTCTGAAGGAAGTCTTTGAAGATGTACTTCCTATTTCAAACTTTACCGACACCATGGAATTGGAATTTGTCGGCTATGAAATCCGTGAGCCTAAATATACGCTGGAAGAAGCACGCATTCACGATGCCAGCTACTCAGCGCCAATCTTTGTGACTTTCCGTCTGATTAACAAGGAAACTGGTGAAATCAAGACTCAGGAAGTCTTCTTTGGTGATTTCCCAATCATGACTGAAATGGGAACCTTCATCATCAATGGTGGTGAGCGGATTATCGTATCCCAGTTGGTGCGTTCTCCAGGGGTTTACTTTAACGATAAAGTTGACAAAAACGGAAAAGTTGGCTACGGTTCAACGGTTATTCCTAACCGCGGTGCTTGGTTAGAGTTGGAAACAGACTCAAAAGACATTGCCTACACTCGTATTGACCGGACACGGAAGATTCCATTTACTACTTTGGTGCGTGCGCTTGGTTTCTCAGGTGATGATGAGATCTTGGACATCTTTGGTGACAGCGACTTGGTGCGCAACACCATCGAAAAAGATATCCACAAGAACCCAATGGACTCTCGTACAGATGAAGCTCTGAAAGAAATCTATGAACGTCTTCGTCCAGGTGAGCCTAAAACGGCTGAAAGTTCTCGCTCTCTCCTTGATGCGCGCTTCTTTGATCCGCATCGTTATGACTTGGCAGCAGTTGGTCGCTACAAGATTAATAAGAAACTCAGCGTCAAGACACGCTTGCTGAACCAAACCATTGCAGAGCCGTTGGTAGATGCTGAAACAGGAGAAATCTTGGTCGAAGCTGGTAAAGTTATGACCCGCAGTGTCATTGACAGCATTGCAGAGCAGCTGGACAATGGTTTGAACAAAATCACTTATATTCCAAACGACTCAGCTGTCTTGACAGATCCTGTAGAATTGCAGAAGTTCAAGGTTGTGGCACCGACTGATCCAGACCGCGTTGTGACCATCATTGGTAACGCAAATCCTTCTGACAAGGTACGGATTGTAACACCAGCTGATATCTTGGCTGAGATGAGTTACTTCCTTAACTTGGCTGAAGGTATCGGTCGTGTGGATGATATTGACCACTTGGGGAACCGTCGTATTCGTGCGGTTGGTGAGCTTT
>CAUVQK010000164.1:0-4185 GCA_963553705.1 uncultured Streptococcus sp. | reverse complement strand
GCACCATTCCAATGTCATTCCCTGGCAGGAAGCTTGTAGGAAGACTGGAGCCAAGTTGGTCTATGTCTATCTCAAAGACGGTGCTCTGGATATGGAAGATTTCCGTGCCAAGCTCAATGAGCGAACCAAGTTTGTCTCTCTGGCTCATGCTTCTAACGTCCTTGGAGTTATCAATCCCATCAAGGAGATTGCCCAACTTGTTCATCAGCGAGGAGCACTTTTGGTGGTGGATGGAGCTCAATCCATTCCGCACATGAAGATTGATGTGCAGGATTTGGATGTGGACTTCTTCGCCTTTTCGGGGCATAAGATGGCAGGCCCGACTGGTATCGGAGTTCTCTATGGCAAGGAAGAGCTGCTAGAGCAGATGTCGCCTGTCGAATTCGGTGGCGAAATGATTGATTTCGTCTATGAACAGGAAGCGACCTGGAAGGAACTACCCTGGAAGTTTGAGGCTGGAACGCCGAATATGGCAGGAGCAATCGGTCTTGCGGCGGCCATTGATTATTTGGAAGACTTGGGTATGGATGCCATTGCCCAGCATGAGCAGGACCTGATTGCCTACGTATTTCCTAAGCTGCAGGCAGTGGAAGGTTTGGCCATTTATGGCTCTCAAGATTTGGCCCAGCGCTCAGGCGTGATTGCCTTTAATCTGGATGGTCTCCATCCGCATGATGTCGCTACGGCTCTAGACTATGAGGGAGTAGCTGTTCGGGCGGGTCACCATTGTGCTCAGCCTCTGCTTAGCTATCTGCAGGTACCAGCGACTGTGCGGGCCAGTTTTTATATCTACAATACCTATGCGGATTGCGACAAGCTGGTAGATGCTTTAGAAAAGACAAAGGAGTTTTTCAATGGCGCTTTCTAAGTTAGACAGTCTTTACAAGGCAGTTGTGACCGATCACTCAGCTCACCCCCATCATCATGGGAAGCTGGAAGATGTGGAGCAGGTAGTCCTTAATAACCCAACCTGTGGTGATGTCATCAGCCTGTCTGTGAAGTTTAATGCTGAAAATCAGATTGAGGATATTGCCTTTGTGAATTCCGGATGTACCATCTCAACGGCTTCGGCCAGCATGATGACGGATGCGGTTCTAGGTAAGACAAAAGAGCAGGCCCTGGAATTGGCAGAAGTCTTCTCGCAGATGGTTCAGGGCCAAGAAGACAGTCGCCAGAAAGAATTGGGAGATGGAGCCTTTTTAGCAGGCGTTGCCAAATTCCCGCAGCGGATTAAGTGTGCGACCTTGGGTTGGAATGCCCTCAAGCGAGCAATTGAAGAAGATAAAAAGTAAGAACGTGAAAGGAAATTATGTCAGAAGAAAGAGTAGAACCAAAACCGATTGATCTCGGTGAGTACAAATTTGGTTTCCATGACGATGTTGAGCCTGTTATCTCGACAGGGAAAGGGCTGAATGAAGCGGTCATTCGTGAGCTTTCTGCAGCCAAGGATGAACCAGAATGGATGCTGGATTTCCGCCTCAAATCCTACGAGGCTTTCAAGAAGATGCCTATGCAGTCTTGGGGGCCGGATTTGTCAGAAATTAATTTTGATGACTTGATTTATTACCAAAAGGCCTCTGATAAGCCAGCTAGAAGCTGGGATGAAGTGCCTGAGAAGATTAAGGAAACCTTTGAGCGGATTGGGATTCCAGAAGCGGAGAGAGCCTATCTGGCTGGTGCGGCAGCCCAGTATGAATCCGAAGTGGTCTATCACAATATGAAGGAAGAGTTCCAAAAGTTAGGAATTGTCTTTACAGATACTGACTCAGCTCTTAAGGAATACCCAGAGCTTTTCAAGCAGTATTTTGCTAAGCTGGTTCCTCCAACAGATAACAAGCTAGCAGCTCTCAACTCCGCTGTCTGGTCTGGTGGTACCTTCATCTATGTTCCAAAAGGTGTCAAGGTTGACGTTCCCTTGCAGACTTATTTCCGGATTAACAATGAAAATTCTGGTCAGTTTGAACGGACTTTGATTATCGTTGACGAGGGAGCAAGTGTTCATTATGTAGAAGGATGTACAGCTCCGACATACTCTAGTAATAGTCTACATGCGGCAATTGTCGAAATTTTTGCCCTCGATGGTGCCTATATGCGCTACACCACTATTCAAAACTGGTCTGATAATGTCTACAACCTCGTGACCAAGCGGGCGCGGGCTATGAACGATGCGACGGTTGAGTGGATTGATGGGAACCTTGGTGCGAAAACGACTATGAAATATCCGTCTGTCTATCTAGATGGGCCTGGAGCGCGTGGAACAATGTTGTCTATTGCCTTTGCCAATACCAATCAGCACCAAGATACAGGGGCTAAGATGATTCACAATGCTCCGCATACCAGCTCATCTATCGTGTCTAAGTCTATTGCTAAGGGCGGAGGTAAAGTGGATTACCGCGGGCAAGTGACTTTTGGAAAGAATTCACAGAAATCCGTCAGCCATATTGAGTGTGATACGATTATAATGGACGATATTTCGGCATCAGATACCATTCCCTTTAATGAAATTCATAACTCTCAGGTTGCTCTGGAGCATGAGGCCAAGGTTTCTAAGATTTCAGAAGAGCAGCTCTACTATCTCATGAGCCGTGGCTTGTCCGAATCCGAAGCAACCGAAATGATTGTCATGGGCTTTGTCGAGCCTTTCACCAAAGAACTGCCTATGGAGTATGCTGTTGAGCTTAACCGCCTTATCAGCTATGAAATGGAAGGATCAGTTGGGTAAAACTTTAAATCACTGCTTGAAGAACCGCATTGCGAGTTAATATTCAAAGAAGTTTGCTAGCTCTAGTCCAACATTTAGAAAACATACAAAACAACCGCGAATCATTTGATTCGCGGTTGTTCTTTATAATTTCTCGTTGACATAGCGGACGAAGTCATTCCACCAGACCTTGAAGAAGATGCTTTTTTCCACCTCTTGGCCTGCCACCATTGTGACAGAAGGTGCTTTGTTTTCCAGATAGCCTTGGCCGATCGGTTCAGGGTCGGTATAGGTCAAGGTTCCGAGTTCAGTATTTTTTTTCAGCGGAGCTTGAAAGCCTTTTTCGTTGGTAGAAAATTCCACCTTGTGCTCAGCCTGATTGGCGATGCGCTCAATGATGGTGAAATCCTTGCTGGCAACTGCTGGCACAGTCTTTTGCTTACCGTCAATAACTGTTGAATGGCTTTTATTGTAGGCCTCCCCCTCAGCCACAATGGTCGTCTGGGTGAAGTTTTGCGAAACATAGTTCATCAAAGATGCTGTGGCTACAAAGCGTGCGTAGGGGTCGCCGTCAGTTTGCTCAACGTCCAGCACAACTGTAATCATGCGGATGCCATTTTCAGTAGTCGTTGCAACAAAGGAAGAGCCTCCCTTCTCAGAACTGCCGGCTTTGAGTCCGTCTACACCTGAGCGGAAGTTGGACTGATTTTCCAGCATGAAGTTATAGTTTTCAAGACTTGTCCCTGCAATTTTAGCTGTGGACTTGGAAGTGATCTCTGTCACTTGAGGGAAGTCCATAATCAGATGCCGACTGATAACAGCCAAGTCGTAGGCGCTGAATTTATTTTCAGTGTCCTTGCTTTTTTTAGATGTGCTAGCTGAGGCGCTATACTCTGTTTCTTCAGTTGCGTATTCTAGAAGAAGAGTATTCAGCCCTGTGGAGTTCACAATAGTAGCATCTTTGATTCCCCATTCTTTAAGCTTAGCCTTCATCATTTCGACGAAATTTTCTTCGCTGCCTCCAACCTTCTCAGCCAAGGCAATCGTGGCACTGTTGGAGCTGGACATCAAGGAAGCGGCAATCAAGTCCTTGACTTTGTAACGTTTGGCTTCCAAAGGGACATTGCTGATATTTGGATTAGCTGTCAGATTGTAAGCATAGTCTGAAATATCAACATAAGTATCGGCAGTCAAGTCTCCTCTGTCAATGGCTTCATAGACCAGATAGACGGTCAAAAGATTGGTAATAGAGCCAACTTCAATCGGAGTAGTTGCGTCTTTTTCGTAGAGAATCTTTCCAGAAGTAGCATCCACAGCCATTGCACTTTTAGCGGCAATGTTGTAATCATCTGCTGCAACCTTGCTGGCGGTCATTCCGACCAAAACTAGTAAACATAGGAATAATCGTTTCATTTCTTTCCCCTAAAACAAGATATAACCATTGTATCATAAAAAGCTCTTTTCTTTCACAAATGAAGGATAAT
>CAUVQK010000163.1:0-4189 GCA_963553705.1 uncultured Streptococcus sp. | reverse complement strand
TCGAAACCATTTCAGGCTGGATTGCCGAGAAAAACAAATGGAAACTGGAAGAATTTTATGACTGATTATATAGATTTGGCCCTCAAATACGGCGGTTTTACTAGCCTAGACAGGGTCTACTTAGAGCAAGTATTGGCTGGTCTGACAGAGAAGCAGAAGCGTAGCTTCATCACACCGCCGCCCAGCGTTATCAATGCGTACTTTGCTGAGCTTTATCAGAAGAAAAGTCCGGAAACCGCGACAGCCTATTTTTTAGAGATTAGCAAGGCGCTGGACTTGTGGAATGCGGAGCCTAGCTTTGTAGAAAGTAAACCTTTTGTCCGGCTCAATCTTTCTGGCAAGTCCTATGGATTTTGCTATGAGAGCGTGGAAGTTGGCTTGGTCTTCCCTGAAAAGCCAGAGCCGGTAACAGCTGTCTTGCTCTTTGAAATCGCCCAAGTCTTTCCACAGTACTTGGTCTACGAAGAAGCTGGGAGAATAAAAATGGTATCTCTCAAAGCTGAGTCTCAAGTCGTGGACAGTCAGGCGCTGACTGCTTTGACCGATTGGCAGCAGCTGGCGGATGGCAGCCAGAGAGTTCTGGGCTATAATCAAGATGAAGTCAGTCAGCTGGCTCGGTCCTATGCTGGCAGGAAATACTATCACTCGCAGAATCGCTCTGCCATGATTTATATCATTTAGAAAGAACAATATGCAATTACAATTTTTAGGAACCGGAGCCGGTCAGCCATCCAAGGCTCGCAATGTGTCCAGCCTTGTCCTCAAGCTGTTGGAGGAAATCAATGAGGTCTGGATGTTTGACTGCGGTGAGGGGACCCAGCACCAGATCTTGGAGACGACGATTAAACCGCGCAAAATCAGCAAGATTTTCATCACTCATCTGCATGGCGACCATATTTTTGGCTTGCCGGGTTTTTTATCCAGTCGTTCTTTTCAGGCTAACGAAGAACAGACGGACCTAGAGATTTATGGTCCCAAAGGCATTAAAAACTTTGTCCTGTCTAGCCTGCGCGTGTCTGGCTCTCGTCTGCCTTATCGAATTGATTTTCATGAGTTTGATGAAAATAGTCTGGGCAAGATTCTGGAAACGGACAAGTTCACTGTCTATGCGGATAAGCTAGACCACACGATTTTCTGCGTGGGCTATCGAGTGATGCAGAAAGATTTGGAAGGTACGCTGGATGCGGACAAGCTGCGCGAGGCGGGCGTTCCCTTTGGTCCTCTCTTTGGTCAAGTCAAGAATGGTCAGGATATCGTCCTCGAAGATGGCAGGAAGATTATCGCAGCTGATTATATCTCAGCTCCTCGGCCAGGTAAGACCATTACCATTTTGGGTGACACCAGAAAGACCGACGCAAGTGTTCGCTTGGCTGTGGCTGCTGATGTGCTGGTTCATGAGGCGACCTATTGCAAAGGAGATGAAAAAATGGCCCGCAAGCATGGGCATTCTACCAATATGCAGGCTGCGGAAGTTGCTAAGGAAGCCGGTGTCAAACGCCTCCTGCTCAATCATGTCAGCGCCCGTTTCTTATCAAAAGACATCAGCCAAATGCGCCGCGATGCCAGCGCTGTATTTGAAAAGGTCCATGTGGTCAAGGACTTGGAAGAGGTGGAGATATGAGAACCATCATCATCACAGGGGCTAGCGGTGGGTTGGCTCAGGAAATGGTTGAGATCTTGCCCCATGACCGACTGATTTTGGTCGGTCGGAGCAAGGCTAAGCTGGAAAAACTATATGGAGAAAGGGAAAATCTTGACTTAGTGGAGCTGGATATCACAGATAGCTCAGCTTTGGAAAGATTTGCTGAGCGGATTGACAGTCAGTACGGCTACGTAGATGTCCTAGTTAATAATGCTGGCTATGGGATTTTTGAAGAATTTGACAAAATCAGATCAAGCGATATTACGGCCATGTTTGAGGTCAATACCTTTGCCCTGATGAACCTGTCCCGTATCTTTGGAGCTCGCATGAAGCAGGCAGGTCGAGGACATATCGTCAATATCGTTAGTATGGCCGGCCTCATTGCCAGTAGCAAGTCAAGTCTTTACTCAGCGACCAAGTTTGCGGCTATTGGTTTTTCCAATGCCCTACGTTTGGAACTCCTGCCTTTTGGGGTCTATGTCACGACAGTTAACCCAGGTCCTATCAAAACTTCCTTTTTCGATCAAGCAGATCCTGACGGTTCCTATGTAAAAGCAGTCGACAAGTATATCCTTGAGCCTGACTTTGTAGCGAGCAAAATTGTCAGCTCCTTTGGCAAAAAGAAGCGGGAAATGAATCTACCTGGGATTCTCAATCTAGCTCATAAGCTTTATACTCTTTTTCCAAAAATTGCCGACAAGATGGCAACCAATATGTTTAACTATAAGTGAGGTTTTATGACAGCTAATCTACAAGCTTACAAGGCTCATCTGCAGGCGCCTTGGGGCAAGCTTCAGTATGATATTGTTTTTGCCTTTCTAGAGTCGCTGAAGGGCCAGAAAATCCTTGATTTCGGTAGTGGTTTTGGAATTGTGGCTGATTTTCTAGCGGAAAAGAACCAAGTGATCGCCATCGAGCCGAACTCAGAAATGATTGCCGAGCGCAAGCAGGACTTTTCCTATGATCAATTGCAAGGCAGCTTGGACCTTCTGCAAACATTACCAGACCAGTCTTTTGATGTCATCGTTTGTCATAATGTTTTAGAGTATGTATCTGCCCCTGCTCTTTATTTAACAGAATTTTCCCGCCTCTTAAAAAAGGGCGGCAAAATTTCTCTGGTTAAGCATCACGAGGTTGGGCGCATTATGCATACAGTGGTTTTTGAAAATGACCCAGAAAAAGCTCAGCAGCTTTTGAAAGGTCAGGAATATCAAACCCACAGCATGGGAGCCGCTAAGGTTTATCTGATTCAGGAAGTGATTTCAGGTCTCCCATTAGAAGTTGAAGATTATCAAGGACTACGAATTTTTTACGGGCTGCAATCCAATGACTACAAAACTGCCCCTGACTGGGCTGAAAAGATGCTTAAGATGGAGCTAGCAGTCTGCAACCAATCACCTTATCGGGACATCGCTGCCTTTCAGCATGTTTGGCTAGCTAAGTCTTAAGTTAAAGGAAAAAGTGTTCATTTACATCTTAAACAAACCTCGTAAGGAGGAAGCTTGATGCAAGGGAGAGAAGTCATAGAGCCAGAGCAACCAGTCAATTATGCCCTGCTCAGCCTTTTTCAATATATTGCTTCCATTTTGGTAATTCTGGTTCACTGTCAGAGACTTTTTGAACATGAAGCCCTGCATTTTATTCAGAAGAGTATGTTTGGTCGCATGGCGTTCTCTTTCTTTTTAATTTCTTCAGTCTATTTTTTCCGATTACGCTGGAAGCGAGAGCACGGTTCTACGAAACTGACTCTGTATATCAAAGGCATTTTAAAGGTCTATTGCTTTTGGAGTCTGGTCTACCTTCCCTACGCTTTGACTTATTTCCAATCTCTGCATTTGCCTCTCTACCTAGCTCCGCTGGCTATTCTAGCAGCGCTCCTCTACATCGGAATGAGTTACCAGCTCTGGTATATCCCCGCCTTTCTCTTAGGCTTGCTGCTGGTCCATTTTTTGTATAGGAAGTTGGGTTCCAAGAAAACATTTGCCCTTTTGTTAATTCTCTACACCTTAGGTTCTATTGAGACATATCACGCCTACCTGTCGCCTAGTCTTCTGACGGACTGGTACGATGTCTATGCCAAGCTCTTTTTCACTAGCAGGAATGGCCTCTTCTATACGCCCATTTTTATTTAGGCTACTTTCTAGCTGATTACGAGCAGATAGCGTTATTTCAGAAAAAACGCTGGCTGCCTCTTCTGTTGGCGAGTCTTTTCCTAGTAGGCGAAGGAGTGCTGGTTTACATGAGGTAGGGACTGGATAAAAATTTTTTCTTTGCTCTCATTCCCTTTACGCTTTTCTTATTCAATTGGCTGTTAAAAACACGGTGGAAGCGCGAAAAAACTGGCGACATTTAAAAGATCTAAGTATCCTTTATTTCTTCCTCCATCCTATCTTTATTGAGTTGTCTTTCTTTCTTCTCAAATCCCAGCAGCTGACCAAGTGGGAAAATGGCCGTTGCGCCTTCCTTCTGACGATTATCCTGACCCACCTGACATCAGAGTTGGTGATTCGATGGCAAGGGAAAAAAACAGAAAAGAAGTGAAAGTTT
>CAUVQK010000162.1:0-4196 GCA_963553705.1 uncultured Streptococcus sp. | reverse complement strand
CTTGTGTAGAGGGTCAAAGTAGCTAAAATTTTACTAATTACAGACAATCGTTATTCGGACCGATTTTATCCGATGAGCGAATTAGTAAGTCTACTAGGTTGGTCGCCGATAGCGGCAGCTGTAGCAACTTGAGATACGTTTCGTATCCAAGTTACTTGTAGAGTTGAACATGGGCTAAAGTCTGTGTGAAAAATAAACTTTTCTAGAAACTAAAATTTCTTCGTTAAGTTTTCTATTTTCACTTTGATTTTTTTACGCCCTTGGTATCATAATTAGAATTGGAGAGGTCATGGCTGATGATAAGCTAAGAGCGACTCCTGCAGCTAGAAAGTTAGCGGATGATTTGGGAATCAACCTCTATGATGTTTCTGGCTCAGGTGCAAATGGTCGTGTCCACAAAGAAGACGTGGAAACTTATAAAGATACAAATGTGGTGCGCATTTCACCACTGGCAAAACGAATTGCCCAAGAACATAATATCGCTTGGCAAGAGATTCAAGGAACTGGCCATCGTGGCAAGATTATGAAGAAGGATGTTCTTGCTTTCTTGCCTGAGAATGTTGAGAGCGATACAATCAAATCTCCTGCTCAAATTGAAAAAGTTGAAGAAGTGCCTGATAATGTCACTCCTTACGGTGAAATTGAGCGTATCCCAATGACGCCAATGCGGAAGGTCATCGCTCAGCGAATGGTAGAATCTTACCTGACGGCGCCAACATTCACACTTAACTATGATGTTGATATGACAGAAATGCTGGCCTTGCGTAAAAAAGTGCTGGAGCCAATCATGGAAGCAACTGGCAAGAAAGTAACTGTCACAGACCTGCTTTCGCTGGCTGTTGTGAAGACACTGATGAAGCATCCTTACCTCAATTCGACCTTGACAGAGGATGGCAAGACCATTATCACACACAGCTATGTCAATCTTTCAATGGCAGTCGGTATGGATAATGGCCTGATGACACCAGTTGTCTACAATGCAGAAAAAATGAGTCTATCAGAGCTTGTAGTAGCCTTTAAAGATGTAATCGGACGTACCTTGGAAGGCAAGTTGGCTCCAAGCGAGCTGCAAAATTCAACCTTCACAATCAGTAACTTGGGAATGTTTGGCGTTCAGTCCTTTGGGCCAATCATCAACCAGCCAAACTCTGCTATCTTGGGTGTAAGCTCAACAGTTGAAAAACCTGTCGTTGTTAATGACGAAATTGTTATCCGTCCAATTATGAGTCTGGGCTTGACTATTGATCACCGTGTTGTTGACGGAATGGCTGGAGCTAAGTTTATGAAGGACTTGAAGGCTTTGATTGAAGACCCAATTTCAATGTTGGTGTAAGATTTTTCTTTGCTATTCTAAAAAGCAAAGAGGCACTCAGCAAATGAAAAACTAGTTAGAAAAGGAAAGAAAAATGGCTTTAGAAGTAATTATGCCCAAAGCCGGCGTGGATATGACCGAAGGGCAAATTGTCCAATGGAATAAGAAAGTCGGCGAATTTGTCAAAGAAGGAGAAATCCTTTTGGAAATCATGACTGACAAGGTCAGCATGGAATTGGAAGCTGAAGAAGATGGCTATCTGATTGCCATTCTCAAAGGTGACGGTGAAACTGTTCCAGTTACGGAAGTCATCGGTTACTTGGGAGAAGAAGGAGAAAACATTCCAACTGCTGGCGGTTCTGCACCTGCGGAAGCACCAGCTCCTACAGCCGCGGCAGCAAGCACAGATGATGATAAGAGTGATGATGCTTACGATATCGTTGTTATTGGAGGCGGTCCTGCTGGTTATGTTGCAGCTATAAAAGCAGCTCAGCTGGGTGGCAAGATTGCCTTGGTTGAGAAGTCTGAGCTAGGCGGAACCTGCTTGAATCGTGGTTGTATCCCTACAAAGACTTACCTGCACAATGCTGAAATCATTGAAAACCTTGGTCACGCTGCTAATCGCGGTATCATCATTGAAAATCCAAGCTTCTCAGTGGACATGGACAAGGTTTTGGAAACCAAAAACAAGGTTGTCAATACACTCGTTGGCGGTGTTGCTGGCCTTCTTCGCAGCTATGGCGTAGATGTTCATAAGGGAATTGGCACCATCACTAAAGACAAGAATGTTCTTGTAAACGGCAGCGAGCTGCTAGAAACGAAGAAGATTATCTTGGCTGGTGGTTCAAAAGTCAGCAAGATCAATGTTCCTGGTATGGAATCATCTCTTGTTATGACCAGTGATGATATTCTGGAAATGAACGAAGTGCCAGAAAATCTGGTTATTATCGGCGGTGGTGTTGTCGGTATTGAGCTTGGACAAGCCTTCATGACATTTGGCTCAAAAGTTACCGTTATCGAAATGATGGACCGCATCGTACCCGCTATGGATGCGGAAGTTTCTAAAAACCTTCGCCTCATTCTGGAGCGCAAGGGTATGAAAATTCTGACTGAAACTAAGTTGGAAGAAATCGTCGAAGAAAATGGCAAACTCCGTATCAAGGTTGAAGGGAAAGAAGATATTCTAGCAGATAAGGCTCTGCTTTCTATCGGACGTGTGCCAGACCTAGAAGGCATCGGTGAGGTTGAGTTCGAACTGGATCGCGGCCGTATTAAGGTCAATGAGTACATGGAAACTTCTGTTCCTGGTATTTATGCACCAGGTGATATCAATGGTACTAAGATGTTAGCTCATGCTGCCTTCCGTATGGGAGAAGTCGCTGCTGAAAATGCTCTGAAGGGTAACCACCACGTTGCTAAACTCAATCTGACACCTGCAGCTATCTACACCCTGCCAGAAGTAGCAGCAGTTGGTTTGACAGAAGAGCAAGCTCGTGAGAAATATGATGTAGCGATTGGTAAGTTCAACTTCGCTGCTAACGGCCGTGCTATCGCTTCAGACGCGGCTCAAGGCTTCGTTAAAGTCATTGCCGACAAGAAGTATGGTGAAGTGCTTGGTGTTCATATCATCGGTCCTGCAGCCGCAGAATTGATCAACGAAGCATCAACTATCATCGAAATGGAAATCACCGTAGAAGAAATGCTTAAGACTATTCACGGTCACCCAACCTTCTCAGAAGTCATGTACGAAGCGTTTGCTGACGTACTGGGCTTGGCAGTTCACTCACCTAAGAAAAAATAATTTAAAAGATAGATTAGACTGGGCATACATCATTGTTCCAGTCTCTATCGTATAAAGAGGTAGCTTATGAAATACATTGTTAATTACTCAAATGATACAGCTTTTAATATTGCTCTGGAAGAATATGCTTTCAAACACCTCTTAGACGAGGATGAGATTTTCCTGCTCTGGATTAATAAACCTTCTATCATCGTGGGACGCCACCAAAACACTATCGAAGAAATCAACCGTGATTATGTTCGTGAACATGGTATTGAAGTTGTGCGTCGTATCAGTGGCGGCGGAGCTGTTTATCATGATTTAAACAACCTCAACTACACCATTATCTCCAAGGAAAGCGAAGATCGTGCCTTTGACTTCAAGAGTTTTTCTACTCCGGTTATCAACACCTTGGCAGAGCTTGGGGTAAAGGCTGAATTCACTGGCCGTAATGACCTGGAGATTGATGGCAAGAAATTCTGTGGCAATGCGCAGGCCTATATCAACGGTCGTATCATGCACCACGGCTGCCTACTCTTTGATGTTGATTTGTCTGTCTTGGCCAATGCCCTTAAAGTTTCTAAAGACAAATTCGAATCAAAAGGCGTTAAATCCGTCCGTGCCCGTGTAACTAATATTGTCAATGAATTGCCAGAAAAGATTACTGTCGAAGAATTCCGCGACCTGCTTCTGGACTATATGAAGAAAGAATATCCAGAAATGACAGAGTATGTCTTCTCTGAGAAAGAACTGGAAGAAATCAAGCAAATAAGAGATAGCAAGTTTGGAACTTGGGACTGGAACTACGGTAAATCGCCTGAATACAACGTGCGCCGTGGCACCAAGTTTACCAGTGGTAAGGTAGAAATCTTTGCCAATGTTGTTGAATCCAAGATTCAGGATATTAAAATCTATGGAGACTTCTTTGGTATTGAGGATGTAGCAGCAGTGGAAGATGTGCTGCGCGGCGTTAAATACGAGCGAGAAGATGTCCTTAAAGCTCTTGAAACAGTTGATATTAGCCGCTACTTTGCTGGAATCAGCAGAGAAGAAATTGCCGAAGCTATCGTCGGTTAAAATATGACATAAAGAAAACCAAGCTCT
>CAUVQK010000161.1:0-4225 GCA_963553705.1 uncultured Streptococcus sp. | reverse complement strand
GCGATGAAACCAACAGTTCTTTCTTACAAAGAATTGGATGAGCAATTCGTTAAAGATGAATTGGCACAATTGAACCACGTCATCGATCAAGACAACGAAAGCCGTGCAATGGTTGGTAAACCAGCTCTTCCACACTTGAAATACGGTTCTAAAGCTCAATTGACTGATGCAGTTGTTGCTCAAGCTGAAGAAGACATCAAAGCTGAGTTGGCTGCTGAAGGCAAACCTGAAAAGATCTGGGACAAGATTATCCCAGGTAAAATGGACCGCTTCATGCTTGACAACACTAAAGTTGACCAAGCATACACACTTCTTGCACAAGTATACATCATGGATGACAGCAAGACAGTTGAAGCTTACCTTGAATCAGTAAATGCTTCAGTAGTTGAGTTCGCTCGCTTTGAAGTTGGTGAAGGTATCGAGAAAGCTGCTAACGACTTTGAAAACGAAGTAGCTGCAACAATGGCTGCTGCTCTTGGTCAAAACTAATCGTTTTTAGCTTAGAAATAGAACGATAAAAAGGTCTGAGATTTTTTCTCAGACCTTTTTTATAGGTTTTTAAACATCAAGTTTAGAATGGTGAGCAGCATCACTTGGCTGCTTTTTCTCTTTCTTCCTTATGAGCAATCAAGCCGTTGGTAAAAATCAACACTGCCAAGAGGAAGAGAAGCATTGTCGTTTGGGGGTAAGTCAAGCTAAACTGGTAGACTTTGGTAATAAACAAAAGGGGCAGAGTAACCACCATCATAATCAGAAAGCTATACCATTTGACTCGGCTGCTGACCAGCTCCTGTTCGAAGAGCAAGGGTGCATAAAGACAGGCAATGAGAGCTCCGATAGGAATATCAACATAGTCAGCAGAAAAGATAGTGAAAATACTCAGAGCTGCAAAGAGCCATTTGAGTACATGACGAGAATAGTTGAGCCAATCCATTTTCATTGGATTATCCTCCTTGTTTAGATGATAGTTGGCAGGCAGGAGTTTCTGTCTGTCTTTTCCTTGTAGATTTCCACCTATATTATAACGCTTTAAAAGCAAAAAGCAAGCGGTTACACAAGTCTATCAAAGCTTTTTCACTAGTTTGAATTGTCAGACCTTTCAGTCATCCCTTTTTCTTTCAAAATAAAGACTTTTCCGGTATAATATTAGTCAAAGATAGTCAATGTTAGAGAAGCAAGGAAAGAAGAGATTTATTCTGAAATTCTCAACTGGAAAGGGAAGTCATGGGTGCAAAAAACACATCGGACAGTATTGAAGCATATATCAAGTCTATTCTGGCTCAGGCGGGGATGGTTGAATTGAAACGCAGTGAACTGGCTGATGTTTTTCAGGTAGTTCCCAGCCAGATTAACTATGTGATTAAGACGCGTTTCACGGAAAGTCGGGGCTATATCGTCGAAAGTAAGCGTGGCGGTGGCGGCTATATTCGAATTGGAAAGATTGAATTTTCCGACCGGCATCAGATGCTTTGCGGCCTGTACGACAGTGTGGGAGAGCGTGTCAGCCAGCAGGTTTTTACAGATGTTATTCAGCTTCTTTTTGACGAGAAGATTATGACTGAACGTGAGGGCAATCTAATCTTGTCAACAGCATCGGACTCGATTTTAGGTGATGGAGCTGCGGTGATTCGTGCCCGGATATTAAAAAAGATTTTGCAACAACTAGACAGAAAAGGAATGGAATCATAAATGAAATACTCAAAAGCCTTAATAGAAAGCTTGGAAGCAGCCCAGCTCTTGGCCGGCCATTTTACGACAGATTATCTGGAATCATGGCATCTGCTGATTGCTCTGGCTAATAATCCCTACAGCGTTGCTGGCTCAGTCCTCAATGAGTTTCCTGTTGAAGTTGATGGATTTGAAGAAGCAGCTTTTCAGATTACTGGTCAGGCTTATCAGAAAGACGGTCACTTCGAGCTGCTGCCTTTTTCTTATCGCTTAGAGGAGCTGTTTGAGGAGGCGGGGCAGATTGCAGAAGCTGTTCGCGCTAAGCATGTAGGTACTGAGCATGTGCTGCTGGCCATGCTATTTGACCGGGGGACCTTGGCTTCTCGTATCCTGGAATTTACCGGCTTTAGCTACGAGGATAAGGAGCAGGGACCGAAAATCAGTGATTTGCGTAAGGTCTTGGAGCAGCGAGCTGGCTGGGGCAAGGAAGATATCAAGGCTATCCGCAGTCTGAATAAGGGAGTAATGGCTGCTAAGCAGACCATGGCTAATATGATGGGGATGCCGGCTTCTACCAGCGGGGGGCTGGAAGATTATACTCGTGATCTGACGGAGCTGGCTAGAGATGGCCGATTGGAGCCAGTCATTGGCCGTGATCAGGAAATTTCACGGATAGTTCAGATTCTCAGTCGCAAGACTAAAAACAATCCAGTGCTGGTTGGAGATGCTGGGGTTGGTAAGACAGCTCTAGCCTTAGGACTGGCTCAGCGTGTAGCAGCTGGTCAGGTTCCAGCTGAACTTGCTAAGATGCGGGTTTTGGAGCTGGATTTAATGAATGTAGTCGCTGGCACTCGCTTTCGCGGAGACTTCGAGGAGCGGATGAACAACATCATCAATGATATCGAAGAAGATGGTCATGTCATTCTCTTCATCGATGAGCTGCATACTATCATGGGCTCTGGCAGCGGTATTGACTCGACCTTGGATGCGGCCAATATCCTGAAACCGGCTCTTGCTCGCGGAACATTGCGGACAGTTGGTGCTACGACCCAGGAAGAGTACCAGAAACATATTGAAAAAGACGCTGCTCTTTCTAGGCGTTTTGCCAAGGTCAGCATAGAAGCGCCGAATGTAGCTGACAGCATTGCTATTTTACAAGGCTTAAGACAGAGCTATGAAGATCACCACAAGGTACAGATTAGTGATCAGGCTATTGAGACGGCGGTGAAATACGCCCATCGCTATCTAACTAGCAAGTACCTGCCAGACTCTGCCATTGATCTTTTGGACGAGGCCAGTGCGACAGTGCAGAATAGAGGACCGCAGAATTATGAGCAGTCGGATTTGACGCCAGTGGATCAGGCCTTGATGGCTGCGGATTTCAAAAAAGTCTCGAAGTTGCTTGAGCAAGAGCAGCAACCCAAGCTCTATAAACTGAAAGTAGAAGAAGACGATGTCTTGGCGACCCTTAGCGGTTTGTCTGGTATTCCAGTGCAGAAGCTGACTCAGACAGATGCCAAGAAATACCTCAATTTGGAAACAGAACTGCATAAACGTGTGATTGGGCAGGACGAGGCGATTTCAGCTATCAGCCGAGCTATCCGACGAAACCAGTCTGGTATCCGCAGCAGTAAGCGGCCGATTGGCTCCTTTATGTTCCTAGGTCCGACAGGGGTCGGGAAGACAGAGCTAGCCAAGGCCTTGGCCGAAAGTCTCTTTGATGATGAGTCTGCACTCATCCGCTTTGATATGAGTGAGTACATGGAGAAATTCGCGGCTAGCCGCCTCAACGGAGCGCCTCCAGGCTATGTAGGCTATGAAGAGGGAGGGGAGCTGACGGAGAAGGTGCGCAACAGACCTTATTCTGTCCTGCTCTTTGACGAGGTAGAAAAGGCGCATCCAGATATTTTCAATGTTCTCCTCCAGGTCTTGGATGATGGTCAGCTGACGGACAGCAAGGGTCGCAAGGTGGACTTCTCCAATACGATTATTATCATGACCAGCAATCTAGGAGCAACTAGTTTGCGGGATGATAAGACGGTGGGCTTTGGTGCGCGTGACATTCGCTTGGACCACGCCAATATGGAAAAACGAATGCTGGAAGAACTCAAGAAAGCATATAGACCAGAGTTTATCAACCGTATCGATGAGAAGGTAGTCTTCCACAGCTTATCTGCAGAAGATATGCAGGAGGTGGTCAAGGTTATGGTCAAACCGCTCATTGCCAGTCTTGCTGAGAAGGGAATTGAGCTGAAGTTTCAGGCTAGTGCTCTTAAGCTGCTGGCTCAGGAAGGATACGATGTGGAAATGGGAGCACGGCCATTGCGTCGCACTCTGCAGACCCAGGTAGAGGACAAGCTGTCTGAGCTACTCTTGACAGGAGATTTAACGACCGGTCAAACTCTTAAGGTCGGGGTCAAAGCTGGCCAACTCAAGTTCGAAGTGGCCTAGAAAGCGCAGTCTTTCAATGGAAAGTTGTGTGCCCGCGGTTAATCCCTGATAGCAATCATACCTATAGATACCGAACAGTTATTTCATCATTCAATGAAACTGGGAA
>CAUVQK010000160.1:0-4261 GCA_963553705.1 uncultured Streptococcus sp. | reverse complement strand
TAGTCTTGACCTTGGCGATCAGGACTGTTGACCAACGAGTAGTGTCTCCACTGCTTTGCGGTAGTCATCCGTATCCTTATGGTAGCCTCACCTACCGATTTTCCACTATTACTATACTCCTCTTTCAAAGGATTGTCAATCATTTTTCTCGCTTGAAACAAATTTCAAAAAATTTTTGATTTATTTTGGCAATACCTCTGCAATACGGGAGCAGATTTCTTCAACCATGGTCTCTGGAGCAGCAACATTTAGGCGGGCATGGCCTTTGCCTTCTTGACCAAAATCACTTCCTCGATTCAGGACGACCTTTGCCTCTTCTCGCAGCAGCTGGAAGAGCTGGTCATCTGTCAGGCCATAATCTGAAAAGTCCAGCCAAATCAGATAGGTCCCTTGAGGCTTCATGACCCGCAGGCGCGGCGCTTCCTTGGCAAAATAATCAACCACAAAATTCACATTCTTCTCAAGAACTTCCTTAAGCTCCATCAACCAAGACCAACCGTAACGATAGGCTGCTTCTGTCGCTAAAAATCCAAGACCAGGAATTTCATGCTGGTTATTAGCCAGCTGACGTTTTTTAAACTGATGTCGCAAGCTAGGATTCTCAATCACTGCATAGGAATTTTTGGTCCCAGCAATATTAAAGGTCTTAGTCGCACTGGCTAAAATCAGGCTAAAGTCCTTAAAGTCAGGCGAAACAGTATTGAAAGACTGATGTTCATGACCAAACAGCGTCAAGTCTTGATGGATTTCGTCTGAGACCAAGAGAACGCCGTACTTTTGGCAAAGGCGGCCAATTTCCTCTAATATTTCCCGTTCCCAAACTCGACCTCCGGGATTGTGCGGATTGCAAAGAACATAAATCTTGACTTCATTGTCTGCAATGTCCCGCTCCAACTGCTCAAAGTCAATCTGAAAAAGGCCGTCCTTCTCTATCAAAGAATTGGTAATAAGCCGACGATTATTGAGCTTGACACTGCGGGCAAAAGGAGGGTACACAGGAGTGTTGATGAGAACGGCATCCCCTTCCTCGCTAAAGGCTTGGATAGCCGTCGAAATAGCAGGAACAACTCCTTCTATAAATACCAAGGCTTCCCGATCAAAGGTATAGTCGTGCTCATCCCGCTCCCAATCTAGAACAGCATTGATTAGCTCTTCACTAGCATAGGTATAGCCATAGACTAACTGATTAGCGTAATCATGAACAGCTTGCTGAATTTCAGGCAGAACTTCAAAATCCATATCTGCAATCCAGGCTGGCAGGACTTCCTTGTCCTTCTCCACTTCTTTCCATTTATAAGTATGATGCCCTACACGACAGGGGGCTTTTTCAAAATTATATCTTCCCATATTATTCATTCTCCAAGGCTGCGCGTAAATCGTCTACCAAATCTCGACTATCCTCAATTCCAATCGACAGGCGCAGCAAATCATCAGTTAAGCCATAAGAATGACGCACTTCCACCGGAATGTCTGCGTGAGTCTGGGTCGTCGGATAGGTAATCAAGCTCTCCACTCCTCCTAAACTTTCCGCAAAGGTAAAGACTTTCAGGCTATTTAAGAGATGAGGAATCTTCCCTTCATCCACAACTTTAAAGGAAATCATACCACCCTTACCTGGATAGAGAACCTCTTTTACCGCAGGAGATTTCTTCAAAAAATCAACCACTTCTTGCGCATTCTGAGTAGAGCGCTCCATACGGAGAGCCAGTGTCTTGAGACCGCGCAAAAGCAGATAGCTGTCAAAAGGAGACAAGACTGGTCCAGTTGTATTGAGATTATAGAAAAGTTTGTCATAGATACCAGCGTCATTGGTCATGATAGCTCCAGCCAAGACATCATTGTGCCCGCCCAGATACTTGGTCGCAGAGTGTAGAACAATATCTGCTCCATCCTCCAGCGGTCTTTGGTAAATAGGACTGTAGAAGGTATTGTCCACAATGACAGCTGCTCCTCGCTCATGAGCCGCTTGGGAAATGCGGGCAATGTCAAACTCTACCATAAGAGGATTGGTCGGTGTCTCGATATAGACAATATCTATATCCTCTGTTAGACTATTCAGAAGTTCTTCTTCTGTATTGGCATAGCTAAAGGCAAAACGCCCTTCTGCTTCAGCTTGGGCAAACCAACGGAAAGATCCGCCATAGAGATCCCGAACAGCCAAAACCTTGCTGCCGACCGGAAAGGCACTAAAGGCCAGCACAATAGCCGACATACCAGAGCTAGTCGCTAGAGCATAATTTGCACTTTCGATAGCAGCCAGAGTCTCTTCCAAGCTAACCCTTGTTGGATTCTTGGTTCGAGTATAGTCATAACCTGTTGACTGGCCAAACTCAGGGTGCTGGTAGGTCGTTGAAAAATGCAGGGGTGTTGTCAAAGCACCGGTTGCTTCATCTTTTTTTACCCCAGCCTGAGCCAGTAGTGTATTTAATTTTACGTCCTTACTCATATTAACCTTCCAATCCTTCGCTAATATTTCACCCTCTATTGTAACATCTTTTGAAAACATTTATCTTTTTTCTTTCCAAGAGCTAGCTATAGTTTGAAAATAGAATCTACATCTTTTAGACATAATAAAGATAAAAATTAAAAAGCCCTGCGGCTTTTTAATAGATATGAAAGCGTCGGCGCAGACTAGCCGCTTTTGAACCGATAAAGCGATCCATAAGGCGAACTTTGAGCGCCAGACCGCCATAGACAGCGAGGCCGATACCCCCAATCAGAGCGATATAGACAAAGCTGGAAATCCGTCCGCTAGGATGAAGGAAGAGACCGATAAGAAGCTCTGCCACCAAGACAAAGATGCACATCAGAACTGTCAGAATCACTGACAGGAGACTCCGTTTAAAGAGGTTCTTAGGATTCAGACCTGTTACCTTGCGAATTTCCTGATACATGAGCAGGATTGGGATAATCAAGCCGACTGTCGTCGCAAGAAGAGGACCATAAGCTTTAAAAATATAAATCAATGGCACTTGAAGCACCAACTTGACTCCTACTCCATAGAGGAAGTAAATAATCGCCTTTCTATTCTGGAAGAGGGCCTGAATCATCGGAGCCAACACCGTATATAGACTGAGGATAATGGTCTGCAGCATAGCAAAGATGAAAAGTCCCAGGGCTAAGCCATCTGGCTTGCCATAGAAGACAGTATACAGAGGCTCAGCAACCAAAACAGCACCAATAGTAGCTGGCAAGATAAAGAAAATCAGCATGCTGAGATTGTCCTGCACCAAGCGGGCAGCCGAGCGAAAATCACCTTTGACATAGTTCTCGGTCAGAAGCGGAATCCCGACACCACCGATAGAAGTAGCCACTGCAATTAAAATCATGGTAATTTTATTAGGATTGGCTGAGAAATAGGCAAACTGAACCAGCAGCTCGGATTTGCTGTACTTGCTAATCCAGCCCATGACATGGATAAAGGTAGCTTGGTCAATAATCTGAAAAAGCTGAATGGCAGATCCTGTGATAATGAAAGGAATGGCTTCACGAATGGTATCCCAGAGGAGGGCACGGCCATTAATCTCCCCTACATTAGCAGGCTTATGAAGGATGGAAGTCAGCATCCCTGTCTTCCAGAGATAGAAGGCTAAGACAGCCATGCTAGCCAGCATACCGATAAACGCTGCAAATGTTGACTGGGTAACCGCTTCTACATAGTTGCCAGAGCCGATTTTCATGATAAAGAAGGCAGTCAGCAGCATCCAGATAACCCGAATGACCTGCTCCGCAATCTGACTGATGGCATAAGGCTTGAGATTGTTAAATCCTTGGAAAAAACCTCGGATAACACTCATAGACGGGAATATCAAAACAGCCAAAGACAGGCTCTGCATGACTGGCACCAAGTCTGAACCACCGCCAGACATAGAAGCGAAAACTGGTGAAAGTAAGTACATAATCACTGCAAAGATAGCTCCCAAAAGCAGCATAAACTTGAGAAACTCTCGGATGAGAGTGAAACTGTGCTCTTCCTTGTCAATGGTATTGTACTTAGCCACCTGCTTGGCCACTGCCACTGGCACGCCGGCTGTCGAAATCAATAAAAACCAGGCATAGATATTGTAGCCCATAGTAAAAAGACCATTGGCCTCAGCGCCGTGCTTGCCCATCCAGATATACCAAGGAATGATATAAATGGCACCCAGAAGACGGCTGATAAAATTGCTGGCAGTTAGCCAGGCAGTTCCCCGCAGCATCTGCTGCTGCTGGCTTGTTGTTTCTTGGCTCATAGAAAACCTCTTCTATTTATTCTTCTTTT
>CAUVQK010000159.1:0-4264 GCA_963553705.1 uncultured Streptococcus sp. | reverse complement strand
CAACAGCCCGCTTAACGGTGATGGCATTGTAAAAATCAATAGTCAGATTCACCAGCTGCAGCAAGCGGTCATCTTCCAATTTCTCTGTCAGGCGCTTGAGATGCTGGAAATAAGCCATATCCATACCAATCTCCAGCACGCGCACATCTTGATAATCCTGATATTCCTGCCAGGTCGCAAGCACCTCGTCCAGCATGAAATCTGGACAATACTCAGCCGAAAAGGCCATGACCAGGTGCTCCAAAACCTCCAGCGAATAGGTCCCCACCGGCATCAGCAAATGCTCCAAGGACTGACCTGTCGCCCGGCCCTTGAGAAAAACTTTGAGATTATGGTAGGTGTAGCGGAGCGTGAAAATCTCCACCAGCTCCTTACTAGGACTGATCTCAAGCGCCCAATTATAGACGGAATACAAATGCTTCATCAGTACTTGCTCAATGGCATTGAGATCCTTAATCGCTTCAGCATCCATGGCGTAGACCGTTCCCTGCAGAAGAGCCGAACGACTGGCAGCATCGTCAGCCTGCAGCAACTGATCATATTGCTGGGGCGTCAAAAAGGAAGCCTCCTGCACACTAATGGCTGTATTGACTTGAGAGAAGCTTGTTTCACTCATGGTCCGCCTCCTATTCTGCCTGGTCTTTGAAAATATCCTGAGCCAGACGGTAGCTTTCCTCCTGCCAGACAGAGTCCAGCAAGTCACGATAGAGATAACTATCATCCACTCGTCCTTGGCTCAGCACAAAACCTGCCTGTCCGACTATGGACTGGTCTGAAAAGTGTACTTGCGGAAAGGCTTTTTTCAAGTCTTCTAACTGGCTGGAGCTGAATTTCTCAGCTGATAGAGCACCGAAAACCAGTGTCAACTCTTCCTCTGGATATTTAGCCAAGACACTCTTTAGAAAATGCTCTTCTTCAGCTGGTGACCAAGCCGCCATCTGAGCATAGGCTTCCTCAAAAAGCTCTCTGAGAACCCGCTGCTTGATGACCAGAGTAGACTGGCGCTTTTGATTTTCCAGCTGCTGAATATCGCGCTGACTGCGCCGGCTGATTTCTTTCAGCTGCTGCTCTCGCTGTCCAAGCTTTTGCCGAACCAGCTGGGCCTCACGTTCCTTGGCTTCCTGTTCTATTTTCTCAGTAGCCTCGGCCAAAAGCAAACGCCCCTTCTCGTGAGCCTGCTCCAAGACAGAAGCTTTGAGATCTGATATGTCAGACATAAAAGCCTCCTTACTTCACATTCAGAACCATGATGAAGGAAACAACGAAGGCCAAGATGGCGTAGGTTTCAACCATGGCCGCTAGTATTACCCCTTTCATGACCTCTTCTGGACGCTTGGCCAAAATCTGAATACCAGCTGTCGCCACTCGTCCTTGATGCTTGGCTGAAAAGTAACCAACAATGGCAACTGGCAAAGCAGCTAGGAAATAAGCCACGCCTGATTGCAGAGCCAATTCCGGCTTGATATTAAAGAAAACGGTAATCCCGATAACAAAGCCGTAGAGACCTTGGGTACCTGGCAAAAGCTGCAGAATCAGAGCTTGAGCGAATTTTTCCGGCTGTTCTTTCAAGAGGGCTGCTGCTGCCTGACCAGTGCTTCCAACACCCAGCGCTGAGCCCATTCCGCTGAGAAAGACCGCTAAAGTTACTCCCAGACCTGCAAAAAAGGCGCCGCCGTAAGTTCCAAAATATGATGCTAAATGTTCCATGATTTACTCCTATGAAAATGCTGTAATTGTCGTAAAACCAACAGCTAGTTAAATGAATGATACTTGTTTTGATGTTTTAGAAAGTGTTTTTCTAAAGATGAGCTTCTCATCTCTTACCATAGTGTCTAATCTTTATTTCTTACTTTGCTGAACGTATTTCTCACTAGGCTTAAGCGGAGTGAAAGGCTTACCGCCGCCGTCGTAGAATTTCCCGAAGAATTCCACGAAAATCAAACGCGCTCCGTGCACATAACCGGACAGAAAAGATAGAAACATATTGACCAAATGCAGGGCAATAAAGAGCAGAACGCCAATGCTGAAGCGAGCGACAGGTGGAAAAAGGCTGACAATCAAGTTAAAAGCCGAGCCAATGCTAGCCCCCGAAAGCCCCAGAGCCATCAGCCGTGTAAAGCTGACAAGGTCTCCTACATAGCCGCTAACATTGTAGAGATTAAAGAGACCTGACCCCAATCCTGCCAAGCTTTTAGCACTGACAATGGATACTGCCAGTATGCCCAGAGCATTGATGATGGCCAGCCACTGACCAATCGTTGCTGCAAAGGCCAAGGATGGGAAGAAATTTCCCAAGGCCAAGAGTAGCAGCCCCAGCAAAATCAGCACCCAAGCAAAGCCCGCATTATAAGCTTCTGCATAATCCTTGAGGCGGATATTTTTCAGACCGCTGAGGAAAAGGCCCGCCAGCACTGTAACAAAGCCAAAGACGACCGAAATAACCAGAATCGTCATGGCGTCGGAGCTGGTACTAATCAGAGCGAAGGGAAGTTCAAAGCCAAAGAAAGAACCATAAACCAGTCCCCAGATGATGACTGCCACACCCAGTAGGCGGAAGAATCGCAGATTCTTAGCCAACCCCGACTTGACATGTAAGAAGTGCAGCGCCAGGCTGGTGCCCAAAAAGAGCAAGAGGCCGTAGCCAATGTCGGCAACCATCATGCCAAAGAATACAAAATAAAATAGGGAAACGACAGGAGTAGGATCCTTGTCACCATATTTAGGCAAGGAATACATCTCTGTCACAAGCTCGAAGGGCTCCACCAAGACATTGTTTTTTAGCTTGGTCGGAACCTTATCTTCCTCATCCTGTCGAATCTCTCTGGTCTGGATGAGAATACTCTGACCAAACTGCTCTGTCAAGCAAGCCTCAAGAGCTTGAACTTGATTGCTTTCGATCCAGCCTTCCAAGGCTGCCAGATTTTGCGTGCTGGCTAACTGATTCTTACTTTCTTGACGGGAGGAGAGATTGCAGAGATAGTCCAGCTGAACCTTGAGCTGATCCAGTTCATTCTTGGAAGCTGCCAGACTCTTAGTCATAGCATCTGCCACAGCCTCCTGCTGTCGAATATTGGCCTTGAGCTGGGCTACCCGCTCAGCAGGCAGTTCCGCATGGTCATACTCAAAAGGCTTAAAGCCATACTCTTTCAAGATTTTGCGAACTTCTTCCAAAGAGCCTGTCTTGTAAAAAATAAGAACCCCATGCTCGGTATCGTCAGTAAAGACTTCCTGAAACTTCAGGTCAGGATGTGCTCCCAGAGTCAGGCGCAGAGCATCGTCGTCTGTATTGGGAATCGTCCCAATCAAAGCTCCCAGATGACTGAAAGTCGCAGCTGCTTGCGGTGTTAGTTCCAGTGGTTCCCACTTCTCCAGCGCAGCCACTTCCAAGCGGTCAGCTTCTATCTGAGCTTTGGCTTCTTGCAAGACCTTAAGCTGCTTACTGATTCCTTCCAGCAGCGCCTCCTCATCTCGGGCCTTCCCTGCCTGCTCCAAAGCAGCAAAGGACAGCTCCAAAGGCTCTTCTTTTAAGGCTTCCAGCAGTTTCTTTTTGGGCATAAAGGGCTCCAGCTCTGCAATTAGTCTCTCCAGTTTTTCTTGACGACTGAGCAAATCCTGCTGAGATAGCTGCCGATCTGGCTGGCCGACTAAAGCCTGCTCAAAGGCTGCCTGCCAGTCCTCTTCCTGCCGCAAGTCATGAATCTGAACCGACTCTAAACCCTGTAGGTAAAAGAGAAGCTGGTCCAGCAGTTCCTTGGGCAGAAGCAGAGACAGCTGCCGCATTTGACTAATGGCCATAGGCTTCTACCACCTTCTCTACAATGACTCGCGCCAAGTCTGCTTTTTTGTCTGTCAGCGCAGCCTCAACCTTGTCCTCATTCTGCTGGGTTGTCTGCTCCAAGTCTTGCTGCAGGAGCACCAGCTTTTGCTGGGAAGTCGCGGTTAATTCCTCTGCCAGCTTCTGCGTTTCATCGTCATAGGTCAGCCCCAGCTGTCTGAGATTTTCATCTACTTGCTGTCGCAGCTCCTGAGCCTGTGTCCTGTAGCCCATCAAAACTTCTTCTGCAGCAGTTTCAATTTCCTGCATTTTTTCAAGTGTTTCATTGGCCATCTATTCACCCCCTCGTTTTCAAAAACCTTCGAAAACGGATTTTAAAATCTGCATTCCTGACCGACTGCCCAACCATCTGGGAAACTCATCTTCTGGAATACAGCTTCGTACTTGCATAAATTATATCATATTTTCAGAAAAACAGTCAGAGATTAC
>CAUVQK010000158.1:0-4272 GCA_963553705.1 uncultured Streptococcus sp. | reverse complement strand
GTAAGAAAATATAAGATTTTAAATTTACACACACCTTAATTCTCTTCATTTAGACCTAATTATTCGATTTTCACGATTTAAAAAATAAGGATACAGTACTGAAAGCTCCTATTATCTGGCTTTTCTCTCTGTATCCTTATTGTATCTCAAGTTCCTTCTCTCAATTTCTCAATCATGACCAAGAAAGGCGGATTGTTAATCTGATTGATGGTCTTGTAGAGGGTAACGGTGAAGTCCTGCTGGGGCAGCTGACTGACGAAGTCTAGCACTGCATCTTTTTCAACTTCACCACCTTCATGCCCATAGTAAATCATTATAGCTGCTCGGCCGCCTTTTTCCAAGCCTCGGCAGACCTTTTCCAAAGCTTCCAGCGTCGTATCTGGTCGGGTAATGACAGACTTGTCCGCCGAAGGCAGGTAGCCAAGATTAAAAATAGCGGCCTTGAAATGGTCCGTGTATTGGTCCATAGTCTCATGACCATCCAAGATTAGCTGAGCATTGTCCAAGCCTGCTTCTGCCAAGCGCTGGCGGGCCTTTTCCACAGCCTGCTCCTGAATATCAAAAGCATAGACTTTCTTGGCCAACTTAGCTAGAAAGAGGCTGTCGTGCCCATTCCCCATAGTAGCATCCACCACGATATCTTCCTTCGTCACCACTTCTGCCAAAAAGGCATGGGCCATCTGTAAGGGTCTTAACATACGAATCTCTGCTCCTTTACTTTACAGCCTTGCTTGCTGCCACGACGACGCATTTCTGCCTCAATGGCATTGAGAACTTCCCATTTATTGAGGCTCCACATAGGGCCAATCAACATATCTCGCGGAGCATCGCCAGTAATACGGTGGATGACGATATGCTCGGGGATAATCTCAAGCTGGTCGCAGATGATGGAGACATACTCCTCCTGACTGAGCAGCTGCAGTCGCCCCTCATGATAATCCCGCTGCATACGGGTATTGGTCATTAAATGAAGCAGGTGGAGCTTGATCCCCTGGATGTCATTGTCTGTCACACAGCGACGGACATTCTCCAGCATCATCTCATGGGTTTCGCCCGGCAGGCCATTGATCAAGTGAGAGACAATCTCCGCCTTGGGAGCCAGCTTTCGGACTCGCTGGACCGTCTCCACATAGAGCTCATAAGAATGGGCACGATTGATGAGGTCCGAGGTCTCCTCATAGGTAGTCTGAAGGCCCAGCTCTACGGTCACATGCATACGCTCGGACAAGTCAGCCAAGTAGGCGATGGTCTCATCAGGCAAACAGTCCGGCCGAGTTCCGATATTAAGTCCAACGACACCTGGTTCGTTTATGGCTTGCTCATAACGCTCACGGATTACTTCAAGCTTCTCATGGGTATTGGTGAAGTTCTGGAAATAGACCAGATACTTGCGAACATCTGGCCACTTTCGGTGCATAAAGTCAATTTCCTTATAGAACTGCTCGCGAATGGGCGCATCTGGTGCCACAATGGCATCACCAGAACCCGAAACGGTACAGAAGGTACAGCCTCCATGCGCTACCGTACCATCCCGATTGGGACAGTCAAAACCCGCATCAATGGGCACCTTAAAAGTCTTTTCACCAAAAAGTTTTCGATAATAATCATTCAAAGAATTGTAAGATTTCATACCTTTCATTCTACCACAAAAAAGACCTGAGAAACAAAAAATCCCTCTTTCACAGAGAAAGAAGGAAATCACCGTTCCCACAAATAGACTTTCAAATCCACACAGCCATTAGCCTTCAAGTCCACTCCCTCCGCCCAAAGCAAGTGCCTTTGGTCTTCCCAGCCAGGTGCGAGGCGCCCTGCTACATTGACCACCCGATGACAAGGATGTACACCGCCATAAAGTTCCGACTGACTAAGAATCTTTCCCACCAAGCGGGCATTTTTTGGCCGACCAATCAAACGGGCAATCTGGCCATAAGTAGCTACGCGCCCAGAGGGAATGCTATCTACTACTACCAAAACAGCATTGATGAGTTCTTGATTTAAATTAGACATTCTGACCTCCTAATCTTGTTTGCTCCTATCTTAAAGAAAGGGATTTTCTTTGTCAAGACAAAAAGGCCAGCAAAGCCAACCTTTCGCATCTATATTTATTTCTGCTTTCCCTTGAAACGCAACTGAAAACGCAACTTGTCATAAAAGGGAAATTCGATATTGAGGATGGCAAAGCCCATCAAAGCTCCTCCGATAACATCTGTTGGATAGTGCACGCCCAGATAGACTCTGGAAGCCATAACAGTGAAGATATAGACCAGAAGCAGGCCTTGTACCAAGCGCTTGATTTTTTGGTTTTGAATCCGTTGCTGAGCGATAATAATTAAGGTCCCAAGAACAATGGCTGTCGCCATGGCATGTCCGCTCGGGAAAGAGTAACCGCCCTCTTCGACCAAATGCGAAAGACTCGGCCGGCTTCTGTGGTAAACGAGTTTAATCAGCTTGATCAAAACCCCATGTAAGACCAGATTTCCCGCCAGCAAGGCAGCTTCCAGCTTCCATTTTTTATAAAGGAAAAACAGGACAAGAGCTGAAACCCAGATTATAATCCCCATCGGATCAATCACGCTGGTCACTAGTTTGAAAAATGTCGTCAAAGCTGCAGGCAAGTCTCCCCGCAGCCAGGTCTGAATCGGGGTGTCAAAGCTGGTCAGCTGGTCAGGATAAAACTTGACCATGTAGCCTAGCATGACGAAAAGTAAAAGGGCAAAAGAGCCCTTTGTTAGATAAGATTGTTTATTTTTCATAGCGTTTTAGAACAGGCTGTAAGAGTTTGTAAATTAGCCAAAAGACGACAGCCCAAATCACTCCTTCTAATAGGTTAAAAGGGACAATCATAGTCAGCAGATACTTGGACAGGCCATATGTTTTATAAATATCAAAACCAGCAAATCTCGCAAAGAGAGGAACTGCATAAATGACATTTAAAACAATCATAGTTACAGTTAGACCAAGCGTTGCTACCAGAGAAGCCTTCACATAGTCAGACAAGTTTTTCCTTTTTTTCCATAAGAGTGCAAAAGCAGAAACAAATACAGCTACTGCCAATATATTCATGGGGAGACCGATAAGAGTGCCTATACCATGATTATTCAAAGCTAGCTTTAAGGCCGAGCGAATTAAGAGTACAGCCATTGAGCTTTTGAAATCCAAGACCACCAAAGCCAGTAAAATCGGAATAATTGAAAAATCCAACTTTAGAAACTCGGTTATCAAGGGAATCTCATAAAGCATGAGTAGAAATGATAGAGCAGATAAAACTGCTACAATCGCCAACTTACGAGTATTTGTCATCACAGGTTCCTCCAATTTATAAAAATTAGAGAAGCCGGAAAGGCCACTGAAAAAAAAGCTTGTCAGCTAATAATTATTTAGTATAAGGCTAAGCCCTTAAATAAAGATTAAACGGCAAGATTGCTTCACTGCCTCTCGTCTTCTCCCATCCAGACTATACTGTCGGTTGTGGAATCTCACCACATCAGCTTGCGCTCGCGGACTTGATTTGGCATTGAGGAAAAAACATTTTCCAGCCAAAAGTTACCGCCGGTCGGGAATCTCACCCTGCCCTGAAGACATCATTATCATAACAAAAAAAGCCTGCCAGAGCAAGCAATTTGATTGATGTAATTAGAAATGTTTCAACAATAGTATTCTATCTATTAGAAAAAATTACTGCTTAGATACATTCATTCCCCTACTTCAGCTTATCCGCTTCATACTCATGTACCAAATCTAAGCCAGCAAAATTCTGCTGGCGCAGAGCTTCATAGACAATCATGCAGACAGAATTCGATACATTAAGGCTACGGACATGCTGGTCGTTCATGGGAATACGCAGAGCCTTTTCTGGATGACGACGCATAAATTCTTCTGGCAGCCCCTTGTCCTCTCGGCCAAACATAAAATAGTGCGAATCTTCTGCTGCATAGTTCTCCTCAGAATAGACCTTCTCTGCAAACTTAGAAATCAGATACAGACGGCCGTCCATCTGCTCCATAAAATCGTCTAAACTCTCATAATAGGTGATGTCCAGCTTATCCCAATAGTCCAGCCCCGCCCGCTTCATCTTGCGGTCATCAATGGGAAATCCCATAGGCTTGATGATGTGAAGCGGCGAATTAGTCGCGGCGCAAGTACGGGCAATATTGCCGGTATTCTGCGGAATCTGAGGCTCAAAAAGAACGATATGATTTTTCATAATAAGAATATTTTTCCTAGTATTTTTCTTTAGATAAAAAAATAGCCACACTGCCCGGAGTCAAGCTC
>CAUVQK010000157.1:0-4288 GCA_963553705.1 uncultured Streptococcus sp. | reverse complement strand
TGGTAGATTTCTTTATTTCCCCAACCCCTGCGTCCTCTTGTAGGCAGCTTGAACGGCATCCATGACCGTTCCTCGAAAGGCATTTTCTTCCAGACTAGCTACCCCGGCGATGGTCGAACCGGCCGGACTGCAGACCTGGTCTTTGAGCTGGGCCGGATGTTGCCCGGTGACCTTACTTAGCTTGGCAGCGCCTAAAAGAGTCTGATTAGCCAGTTCAAGCGATATGTCGCGACTGAGTCCTGCTCGGACACCAGCGTCCGCTAAGGCCTCTATAAAGAGATAGACGAAGGCTGGTCCACAGCCAGCAAGAGCTGTCGCTGCATCCAACTGTTTTTCCTCTAGTTTGACTAAAAGACCAGCCGAAGACAGAAGCTCACGCAACAAGTCTTCATCCGCTTGATTCGCCTGCTGGGATAAGGCATAGCTAATAACCCCCTCACCTACGGCTACTGGTGTATTAGGCATGATCCGAATCCAACGATGGTGGCTAGGTGTCAATTTTTCTAATAGCTCCAAGGGCAGGCCAGCAGCCATAGAAACCAGCAAAAGAGACTCCCGTTTTTCTAGAACTTCCTGATACTCAGCCAGCAAGTCAGCAAATTGAGCTGGTTTGATACCCAGAAAAATCACCTCTGCCTGAGCAAAAGCTTCTTTATTACTGACCGGCTGACCACCAACTTCCGCAGCAATCTTTTCAGCCTTGAAACGACTGCGATTAGCCAGGAGTAATTCGCTTCTATATCTTTCATTTTGGGCAACTAGACAGGCTAAACTGCCGCCCATATTTCCCAGACCGATAAATCCAATTTTCATCTTTATTTCCTCACTTGACCAGTCCCTTGGATGACGTATTTATAACTGGTTAACTCTTTCAGCCCCATAGGACCTCTAGCATGCAGTTTTTGAGTAGAAATCCCCATTTCGCAGCCAAGGCCAAATTGACCGCCATCTGTAAAGCGGGTTGAAGCATTGACATAAACTGCTGCGCTATCCACCTGCTCTGTGAAGTAAGCTGCCGCTGCATCGTTATCCGTCACAATGGCATCCGAGTGATGGGTGCTGTGAGCCTCAATATGCTCCACCGCTTCTTCTAGCGAAGACACCACCTTAACCGCTAAGATATAGTCCAAAAATTCGGTGTCAAAATCTTCTGGTTTAGCTTGCGAGCCCGAGATATACTGAGCTGCTTTCTCATCCAAACGCAATTCAACAGGGTTTTCTTGCGCAGCATCACGATCTGTCACCAGCATCTTTTGCAAACGTGGTAAAAATTCAGCTGCAATCTCTTCATGAACCAGCAGTACTTCCATGGCATTGCAGACAGAAGGGCGACTGGTCTTGGCATTCTCAATAATGGCCAAAGCCTTGTCTTGATCAGCATCCTTATCTACATAGATATGGACAACTCCAGTACCTGTCTCAATCACTGGCACAGTCGCATTTTCAACGACCGCCTTAATCAGTCCCGCACCTCCGCGAGGAATGAGCAAATCCAGATATCCCTTGGCCTTCATCATAGCCTGAGCAGAAGCCCGACTGGTATCAGAAACCAACTGGATACAATCCGGTGAAATCTTTGTCTGAGCCAAACCTTCTTTCAAGGCTGTGACAATAGCTTGCGCTGTCTGATAGGCATCCTTGCCGCTTCTGAGAACGGCTGCGCTACCACTCTTTAGAGCCAGAGCCGCAGCGTCTGAAGTAACGTTAGGCCGGCTCTCGTAGATAATACCAATTACGCCCATAGCCACCCGCTTTTTACTGATTACAAGACCGTTATCAAGCTCGGTCCTTTCCAAGACTTGCCCTACAGGATCCTCCAAGTCAATCAGTTGGCGAATGCCCTCTGCCATGGCAGCAATCCGCTCCTCATCCAGATAGAGGCGGTCCAGCATCACATCTGAAATCTTACCTTTAGCCGTGGTCATATCCAATTCATTGGCCGCTAAAATGTCAGCACGAGAAAGCCAGAGCTGCTTTGCCATTTCTTCCAAAGCATGGTTTTTCTCAGCTGTTGTGGCCGTATTGATCGTCTTCTTGACTTTCTGAACATTTTCAAAAATTGCTTGTGTTGAGGTCATCGCTTCTCCTTTCCTTGTCTTCTAAAATTCTGCAAATAAATCATTCAACTCTGGTGTCAGAGAAATCCAGTCATCCCGATGAATGACAACACCCTTAGGTTTATTGGTTCTGAGCATATCTTTAAGAGCTGACTTGCCAAAGCGCACGCGCCCTTTCCCCAGAATAGCTCCGCTGCCTTCCTCGTAAACTGTCACCGTGTCGTGATAAGCAAAGCTCCCCGATACTGAGACAAGACCAGACACCAACAAACTTTTTCCATTATTTCTGAGAGCGTTGGCTGCTCCTTGGTCTACATAGATTTCCCCTTGACTTTTAGCGTAGAAAGCCAACCATTGCTTCTGCGTTTTTAGACCTTTTTCCTGAGCTAAAAAGAGACTGCCATCCTTGGTTTGCTCCACAGCTTCCAGTAGAGCATCAGTCTTAAGCGAGGAACAAATATAGACCGGAACACCAGACATGGTTGCCAGCATTGCAGCCTTAATCTTTGTCAGCATACCACCCGTTCCATTACTCGTTCCTGCACCGCCTGCCATATCAATCAACTCAGAAGAAATCTTCTCAATCTTTTCAAGTCGACGAGCATCTGGATTGGTAGAGGGATTGGCCGTGTAGAGTCCATCTACATCAGTCAAAAGCACCAAGAGGTCCGCCTGAACCATGGCTGCTACTTGAGCACTCAGTGTATCATTATCCCCGACCTTGAGCTCCTCGATGGCAACCGAGTCATTTTCATTGATGATAGGAATAGCGCCGCGATTCAGCAAGACAGATAAGGCTTGATGGGCATTCTTATAACGCCGCTTATCTGCAAAATCATCCTGGGTCAAAAGAATCTGAGCAGAAATGATTTGCTTCAAAAGAAGATTGCTTGTATATTCCTCTAAAAGCAAACCCTGTCCAACCGCAGCTGAGGCTTGTTTATCCGCCACCTTTGTGGGTCGTTTTTTAAAGCCCAGAGAAGAAAAACCTGCGGCAATAGCTCCTGACGAGACCAATATCAACTCATGTCCCGCCTCGTGCAAAAGAGCCAACTGCCGAGTAATTTCCTTTACCTTGGCGCGTGACAGACTGCCATCTGCGTTGGTCAATGACGAAGTCCCCACCTTAAATACGATTCGCTTTGCTTTCATTTCCTTTTCCTTCACTGCTAGATTGTCTTATTATACCACGATTTACAGAAAATAAAAACGACCGCGATTGAAGCGGTCAAAGGAAAATTTGTATTTCAACAATGAACAAACCTACCTATTCTTGTCGTAGCTTTTCCAAGGTTTCTTGGAAAATAGCTGGCACTTCAGCTGTAAATTCCAGCACTTCACCAGTTCGAGGATGGGTGAAGCCCAGTGTTCGCGCGTGCAGAAATTGACCATGTCCTTTTAAAGTCTTACGCGGTCCATAGACTTCATCTCCAGCTACTGGATGCCCAATGTAGGCCATGTGAACACGGATTTGATGAGTCCGACCTGTTTCCAGTTGAAGCTCAACCAAGCTATAGTCACCAAAACGTTCCAAGACTTGGAAACGCGTCAGAGCTGGCTTGCCTTTAGCCGTTACAGCTTGCTTCTTGCGGTCTTTTTCACTGCGGCCAATCGGTGCTTCAATCACTCCACGGTCATTAGGCAGATTTCCATGAACAATAGCCCAATACTTGCGTAGGGATTTCTTATCCTTGAGCTCATCAGCCAGAGCCACATGGGCTTGGTCATTCTTAGCAATCATGAGAAGCCCAGAAGTATCTTTGTCAATCCGATGGACAATCCCCGGCCTTAGGACCCCGTTGATGCCGGACAAGTCTTGGATGTGGTACATAAGGGCGTTGACAAGCGTACCGCTGGTATGGCCTGCAGAAGGATGGACCACCATTCCCTGAGGTTTATTGACAACTGCCACGTCCTCATCTTGGTAGACAATTTCTAGCGGAATATCCTCAGGCACATACTCAACCACTTCCGGCTCAAGCAGCTCATAGGAAACGACATCGCCTTCTTTAACAGCGTATTTAGCTTTTTTGGCTTGTCCATTGACCAAAATCCGGCCATCCTTAATCTGCTCATTGGCCAAACTACGGGATAGGTCTGTCAGCTCAGCAACCGCCTTGTCCAATCGCTGACCAGCTACCGAAGCCTCAATTCTTACTTCCATCTTTTTCTTCCTTCAAAATCATCAGCAGCAAAACAGCTACACCAAAGGTCAGATACATATCCGCTAC
>CAUVQK010000156.1:0-4297 GCA_963553705.1 uncultured Streptococcus sp. | reverse complement strand
GATGCTATTAAACCTCAAAAAAAGATATGAATGCAGAAAGTATATTTTTAGTTGTTATCAATTTTATCTCCTAAATTATATCGGATTGGAGGGACTAACATGAAAAATAAAATATATCGGCCTATGCTTTTGCTTGTTTTACTGGTATCAGCTGTACTTCTGACCAGTTGCAAGATTATGATGCCGAGCGATTATCAAAGAGCTAAAGAATTAGTTACTAAAGAATGTGAGAAGGTTGGCCTTCATGGTAACATTACCATCAATCATTTGGATTGGACGCCTCTAGAAATGCCTACCTATAACGTGAAATATACCTACTCTGAAAAAACCTATGATGGTCAGACGGTGACCTTGGAAGAGAATACCAGTTATCATGATAGAGAGTCAGATAGTCCCTCTCTTCCAGATTATAAGGATGTGTTTTTGAAACAGAAATCCATTCAAAAAATTGAGGAAAAAATTGAAAACAAATTAAAAAAGCAGTCAATCGGACTTCCTATTAAATACTTTAGCTTTCTATCCAATAGTAAAGAGGAGAAAATGCTAAATGACCTTGCCTCTCAGAATCTCAAAGAGGGGAAAAAAGATTTTGCGGGCTACTATCAAATTCCTTATCAAACCTTGATTGATCAAGAGTTGGTCAGGATGACTATTTTTATCGATGATAGTGCATCAGTTACCACGGATCAAGACCTGAAAGAGGCTGCTACAAGGCTAGATGCCAGAGCTCTTCCGGATGGTGCCTATGATTTTTATTATTCCTATGAGAAAGATGAATCATATGAATCGATCAGTTACTCCTTTAAAGTCAAAGATGGGAAAGTAGTTTTTTATGAGGATCAAAAAGAAGAACTTGAAGCACAAGAATAAGAGGGAAGAGAGAGTCTAAGCCTTTTCATAATTAAAAAAACATGTGACATAGAGAGGCTGGTAGCACATACACAGCCTTTTCTTTTGTATAGATGAAAAGCTATCCTTGAGGTCAACTTACCTTGGTTCCAGCTTTGTATCAGTCTCATAACTTACTTTCTGATAAAAGGTTTGGTCGCTTTTCATTATATGGGATTTTTTATAAAACCAAAGAGGCTCCATAATTCCTACAGTGGTTTTACCAACTACAGAAATTATAGAGCCTCTATATTTTCCGAACATTTCCTATCTTCTAGACCAAGTCTTAGGCAGGAAGAGCAGGAGAATCGGGTAGATCTCCAAGCGACCGCCAATCATAGCAAAGGCTAGCAGCAGTTTGGAAAAAGGACTAAAGATAGAAAAATTATCTGTCGTCCCAATCATGGGGCCGATATTGTTGAAGCAAGAGACAACACCGCTGACAACCGTCATGAAATTATTATTATCCAAGCTGACAATGAAAATGAGAGCTAGAATAATCAAGATATAAACAGCTAAGTATTTCAGTACCTTGTGCTGAGTATCCTTGTCAATTACCGCATCATTGACATGCAAGGTCAGGACACGATTAGGTGATAAGGTAGATAGAATCTGATTTTTAGCAATGCGGGAAATAATAATGCCCCGGATAATCTTGAATCCCCCAGCGGTTGATCCAGCAGAACCCCCGATACACATGAGCAGGAGCAGGATAACCTGAGAGAAGAGCGGCCATTTGACTGTATCGCCATAGCCAAATCCAGTTGTTGTGATGACATTGGCTACTTGGAAGAAGGAAATCTCCACGCTCTTAGCAAAGCTTTGATAGAGGTGGAAGACATTAAAGGCAATCAGGGCAGAGGAAAGAAAGACAATCCAGAAATAGCCCTTGAGCTCCTCATCTTCAAAGCAAGCTTTAAACTTACGAATCAGCAAGTAATAGTAGAGATTGAAGTTGACCCCGAAAGCTAAAACTCCAAAGCTGACCAGATAAGTAATCAGTGAGCTATTATAGTGGGCGATACCGTCATTGTATACGGTGAATCCTCCCGTACCAGCTGTTCCCATGGCAATGACGAGACTGTCAAAGAGGGGCATGCCCGCCAGGAAATAAAGGAGGGCAAAGATAGCAAAGAGAGCCAGATAGATGATGTAAAGAATCTGAGCCGTACTCTTGAGTTTGGACACAACCTTGCCAAAGACTGGTCCAGGTACCTCTGCTTTCATGACCTCCAAGTGACTATTTTTAGCATTGTCCATAATAGCTAAGGCAAAGACAAGTACTCCCATCCCTCCGATTAAGTGGGTAAAACTGCGCCAGAAGAGCAGCGAATGGGAGAGAACACCGACATCGTTAAGGATAGTCGCTCCTGTCGTGGTGAAGCCAGAGCTAATCTCAAAGAATGCATCGATAACATCCGGAATCTGCCCGGAAAAAACAAAGGGCAGGGCTCCGAAGAAGGACCAAAGAATCCAACAAAGGGCTACAATCAGCACACCTTCCTTGGCGTAGATATGCAGGTCCTTGGGCTTGAAATAAGAGCCTATTCCACCTAAAACTAGCAGGATGGCCATGGTCGCCCCGATAGAGAGAAAGATTTTTAAAGGCTCACCGTAGATTAGAGCTACGATAATTGGCACAATCAGCAGTGCCGCCTCAATCAGCAGTAATTTTGCCAGCAGGTAGCGAATCATAGATCTATTCATAGCCCTACCTCGCTAACAGATCGTAAATCTGCGTGATATTTTGCAGCAGAGTGGTAACGATAATCTTATCTCCGACTTGCAGGTCGTCATCACCGGTAGGGAAGATGGCTTTGCCTAGACGGATAATGGCCGCAATCAGGACATCTTTCTTCAGATGAAGCTGAGACAGAGGAATACCAGTCATCTTGTTTTCTTCCTTGATTTGGAACTGTAGGGTCTCGATTTGGCCGTTGGCTACATGGTGCAGAGCTTCTAGGTTAGAGAATTGAGCATTGTAGCGGCCACGGATAAAGTGCATAATGGTATCAACGGCGATACCTTTTGGTGTCACGATGCTGGCAAAGTCTTGGTTATCAATGATTTCCAACAAACTAGTCCGGTTGACCTTAGTGATGTTTTTCTGTACACCCAGATTATTAAGGAACATAGAAGTAATGATATTTTCTTCATCTACACCAGTTAGGGTAGCGATGGCATCAAAGTTATTGGCGCGTTCCTCCAGTAAGATATCCTTGGCAGTACCGTCTCCATGGACGACATAGAGATCAGGAAATTCCTGACTGAAAAAGTTTGCACGTTCATGGTTAGATTCAATGACTTTGAGCTCGATTTTACTATTCTTGAGAATATTGAGCAGATAATAAGCGATCTTGCCTGCCCCGATAATCATCAGGCTCTTAACCACTCTAGGACGTACCATATTGTGGAATTGGACAATGTCCAAGCGGTTACCTGTGACATAAATCTTGTCGCCGGCCTCCAAAGTGAAGTCGCCGTCAGGAATTTCCAAGTGCCCTTTTCTCTCAATGGCACAAACAATGATATTTCCAAATTTCTTGCGGAACTGGGAAATACTCATCTGGCAGAGATTGCTGTCTTCCTTGAGTTTGAACTCCATCAGTGCCACTCGGCCATTGGCAAAGTGCTCTACTGACAGGGCATTAGGAAAGTCAATGATATTAGCGATATAGCGAGCAGTTAGGAGCTCAGGATTGACCACCAGCGAGAAGCCTAGGATGTTCTTCTCCTTAAAGTAAGGGTTGGAATATTCAGGATTACGCACCCGAACGACGGTTTCCTTAGCGCCCATTCGTTTGGCCAGAACAGCTGAGACCATATTGACCTCATCATGCTCAGTCATAGAGATGAAGATGTCGCAGTGACTAACATCCGCTTGTTCTAAGATTTTGAAGTTGGCACCATTGCCAGCAATACCAATAATGTCATAGCGCTTGGTAATCTGGTTGAGAACAGCCTCATCCTGCTCAATCAGGATAACATCATGATTTTCAGCTACTAAGGAGCGACAGAGGGCCGTTCCGACCTTCCCGCCACCAACAACGATAATTTTCATAAGTTTAGATTCCTCCAAAGTATGTATCTATCATACTCTTTTTTCATTTAAATTTCATCTATAAAATACAGAATAGCTTGGTTATTTATAGAATTCCGAATATTTTTTTACTAAAATGGTATCTTCCTGTGATATTTTTAAAAAAAGTACAACTTTTTGAGCATTTTTTATTGACTTGTAGGCTGAAAGTGTTATACTAAATGAGTACCTTCATTGGTTTACCTCAAACCTGTTGTGATGTAAGTTAATGAAGCCTTAACCACGCTGTTTGCTGAGCTTGACTCCGGGCAGTGTGGCTATTTTTTTATTCTAATAAAAAACAGGAAAGAATCATGTCTCACCAAAATC
>CAUVQK010000155.1:0-4302 GCA_963553705.1 uncultured Streptococcus sp. | reverse complement strand
TATATCAGATTTTTTCAGTAAGGAAAAGGTTTGCATAAAGAAAAATGAAAATCGAATTCTTCTTTATTCCCAAAGTAAACTCACAGGTCTTTTGTATAATAATATCTTTCACCAGTATAAGGATAGTCTTTCAGCGCAAACACTCCTGTATAGCCGTTCTTCTTATAAAAATCTGGCGCTTGAAACTGATACGTGTCTACAAATGAATATTTGCATTTCCTTTCTCTGGCTTCTTGTTCCGCCTTGCATAATATTTCTGAGCCAATGCCTTGCCCTCGCAAATCCTCGCTCACATACAAATACTCAATCTCCAGCCAATTTCCAAAAGTTTCGGCCGCCATACCAGCCAGCAGATTTCCTTGTTCGTCTTCTACATAGATGTTAAGAGGTTCGCTTTTGGAGGGCTCCCTCTTAGAGCGATTGTAGGCTCTGATTAAATTTCCCAGTTCTTGTGTTTTCTTCGAGTCGGTATTTTCCAATCTTAGTTTCATAGATGCCTCCGTTTAGATTTCTGCCTAAACACTACTTCCTTCATCCATCTAACCCACTCAGGTATTCATAGCGCTCGTATTTTTCCAGCAGTTTTTCGTTCTGCTCATCCAGTTCTTGCTGGAGTTGAGATAGGCGAGCAAAGTCAGAGCCATTTTCCTGCATGGCCGCTTCAATCTCAGAAATCCGCTCCTCCAGAGCCTCTATATCAGCCTCAATAGACTCCCACTCCTGCTTTTCAAAGTAGGTCATACGCTTTTTCTCCTCGCGCACTTTGACCGATTTTTCCTTTTCCGACTTTTGGGAAATGGCAGAGCTTTCAGCCAGAAAGGCTTTTTCATCTAAGTAGTCGGTGTAATTTCCGAAAAACTCTCTGATACTTCCATCCTCAAAAGCCAAAATCTTGCTAGCTACCTTGTCTAGGAAATAACGGTCGTGGCTGACTGTTATAACTGGCCCTGCAAATCCTTGCAGAAAGTTTTCCAAGACCGTCAGAGTTGCAATATCCAAATCATTGGTTGGCTCGTCAAGAAGCAAGACATTCGGCTTTTCCAAGAGCAACTTAAGCAGATAAAGTCGCTTTTTCTCTCCACCAGAAAGCTTTTCGATTAAAGTCCCATGAGTAGATCGAGGGAAGAGAAACTGCTCCAAGAGTTCTGCAATGGAAGTCGTTCCACTGCCTATCTTGACCTCCTCAGCCACTTCTTGCAGGAAATTGATGACCCGCTTAGACTCATCCAAACCCTCAATCTGCTGAGAGAAATAGGCCACTCGGACTGTCTCTCCGATAATGAGCTGGCCAACCTGAGGCTGGAGTTTACCGGCAATCAGATTGAGCAAGGTCGACTTGCCGACACCATTATCTCCGACAATCCCAATGCGGTCCTTGTTCTGGATCAAAAGACTGAACTGAGAGAGAATAGGCTTCTGATCATAAGCAAAGTCCACATTTTGAAACTCGATGACTTTCTTACCGATACGGCTGGTTTCAAAGTTCATTTCCAGATTGCTATCAGTCGTCTGGCCTGCCAAATCTTTCTTTAGATCATGGAAACGATTGATACGATCCTGTTGCTTGGTTGCCCGAGCCTGAGGTTGCCGTCGCATCCAGGACAACTCCTGCTTGTATAGCTGCTGCTTCTTATGAAGCAAGGCCGCATCCCGTTCATCCTGATCTGCCTTGAGACGGACATAGTCTTGATAATTTCCCTGGTATTCAATCAAGCGACCGCCATCCAGCTCAAAAATCCGTGTCGAAATATTATCCAAGAAATAGCGGTCGTGGGTGATGAAAAGGACGGTCTTCTTAGAGTTTTTTAAGAAATGGGTCAGCCATTCAATGGTATCAATATCTAGGTGGTTGGTCGGCTCGTCTAGTAATAGCAAATCGGCATCACCTAAGAGAACCTGAGCCAGCTGAACCCGGCGACGAAGGCCTCCTGATAGCTGACCGACCTTAAGCGACAGATTTGTCAGACCAAGCTTGGACAGGACCGTCTTGACCTGGCTTTCGATTTCCCAAGCATGGAGCGAGTCCATCTCGGCCATAACCGCTTCTAGCCTAGACTGTTGACTTTCATCATAAGCCATCAGGAGCAGCTCATACTCTCGAATCAACTGCATTTCCCGTAAATCACTGGACAAAACAGTGTCAAGCACCGTCTGCTCCTCATCAAAATCAGGCTCCTGAGTCAGATAAACAATCTTATAGCCCGTCTTAGCAGAAAAAGGGCTGACATCTCCATCAAAGCCCGACTTGCCCGATAAGACATCCAACAACGTTGTCTTTCCTGTTCCATTGATACCAATCAGGCCAATCCGGTCTAGGTCATGAATGATAAAGGAAATATCCCGAAAAACAGTCTTATCTCCTACTGATTTAGTTAGCTTATCAACGATAAAATCGCTCATTTCTTCTCCTCGATATAAGCATAAATGGCCTCTAAGTCATTAGGTAAATGGCCATCTACAATGGCGTATTCCAACTCTTTCAGAATTTGCCCCAGTTTTGGTCCAGGCTCAAAGCCGAACTCCCGCATCAGCATGCCGCCATTGACCACCATTTCCTGCTTGCTGTGAATAGTCAGACTGGCATCAAGATTCTGAATCGCAGAGAAATCAACTGCCAAACCTTGCGCCTGCCGAAGCTCTTCTGCTTGTAGCAATAAGTCAATATCATAGTCATAGCAGTCGCGCTTGGTCAAGTCTCGTTCTGAGCGGATGGCCGCAATCTCAACCAAGTCTTCTACTTTCTTGGTGAATTCACGCGAGGTCTTCCATTTTTTCAGAAAGCCTTTGACATTTTGCACATCTAAAGCCAGTAAAAGAGCTGCCCAAGCTTGCTCGGATGCTGAAAAGCGAAAATCTGAAGCCAAGTCAAAGAGCCGTTCTAACTTAGCTCTGCTCCCCTTCAAATCTGGCAAAAATTCTATGGCACCGCTTGTCAAGAGTGCCTCTAATCCCTTGCGCCAAAACGGAGCCAACAAGAGCTTGTCGAACTCGATAAAAATTCGTTCAACCGAAATCTTTTTCAGCAAGGGAGCACAATCCTTCATAGCTGCAAAAGTATCTTGCTCCAGGTCAAAATCCAAGGCAGCTTGAAAACGAAAGCCCCGCATGATGCGCAGAGCATCTTCATTAAAGCGCTCTGCAGCCGTTCCAACCGCCCGCAAAATCCGATTTCCCAAGTCATCCAAGCCTCGGAAAAGATCGATGACTTTACCGTTTTCATCCAAAGCTAGAGCATTAATGGTAAAATCGCGTCGTTTGAGGTCTTCCTCTAAAGAACGCACAAAAGAAACCTTGCTGGGCCTGCGGTAGTCTACATAGACATCCTCGGTCCGAAAAGTCGTCACTTCGTATTCGCGGTTATTTTCCAAGACCAAGACGGTTCCATGCTCAATCCCCACATCAACTGTCCGGTCAAAGATACGCTTGGTTTCCTCAGGATAGCTGGAGCTAGCGATATCCACATCGTGAATAGGTCGCTGCAAAAGGGCATCACGAACGGAGCCCCCAACAAAATAAGCTTCAAAGCCAGCCGCTTTTATCTTCTCTAATACTGGCAAAGCCTCCTGAAATTCAGAAGGCAGAGTTTCTAATCTCATAGTAAATGTTCCAATCCATAGACTAATTCTGAGCGTTTGACAACTTCTTTAATCGCGAGATTAACTCCTGTCATAAATGAAGCACGGTCATAGGAATCATGCCGCAGGGTCAATCCCTCTCCCTGGCTGCCGAAGACTACTTCTTGATGGGCAACCAGACCTGGCAAGCGAACTGAATGGATACGCATGCCATTGAAATCAGCTCCACGAGCGCCAGCTATAGACTCTTCCTCATCAGCAGCTCCCTGCTGCTTGCTCGGTCTGACTTGGCTGATGAGCTCGGCTGTCTTGATGGCTGTTCCACTCGGTGCATCCTTTTTCTGGTCATGATGCAGTTCAATGATTTCTACATTCGGGAAATACTTGGCTGCCTGAGCCGCAAACTGCATCAACAAAACAGCTCCCAAGGCAAAATTAGGAGCAATTAATCCGCCCAGTTCCCATTCCCTAGACAGCGTGATTAACTCTTCCAACTGCTCTGGAGTAAATCCTGTCGTTCCGACCACTGGGCAAAATCCCTGGTCTAGAGCGAAGCGAGTATTATCATAAGCTACTTTAGGAGTTGTAAAATCAACCCAGACATGGGCTTCCAGCCCAGCCAATTCTTCCTTGGCATTGAAGACAGGAACACCGGCCACTTCTTTTTCATTCGTAAAAGGATCCAGCAGTCCAACTAATTCTAGTTCCGGATCTTCTGTTACCATTT
>CAUVQK010000154.1:0-4311 GCA_963553705.1 uncultured Streptococcus sp. | reverse complement strand
CTTTATAAATATTTGAAGGTTTGGCGCTATACTAATTAATAAGAAGAGGAGTTTTCTCTCCTAACATCATGAAAAGGAGAATTGATCATGGAAAATGTTTTGGTTTTACAGCAAGTCAGCAAGAAATTCGGCCGGCAGTACGCTCTGACCGATGTGAGTCTGACGATAAAAAAAGGAGATATTTACGGTTTAATTGGCAAGAACGGGGCCGGTAAGACCACTCTGATCAAGGTCATTACCCAGCTCTTGGAAGCAAGCAGTGGCAATGTCTCCCTCTTTGGCTCTCAGAACTATCAAGAATGGACTCAGAGTCTCAAACGGGTCGGATCGGTTATCGAAACTCCGGTTGCTCACAACCACCTGACAGCCTATGAAAATCTCAGCTACTACTGCAAGCTCCGCCATATTCCCCATGCGGACAAGGTCATCCGTGAAACCTTGGAGTACGTGGACTTGACGGATACCGGCAAGAAGAAATTCCGCGACTTCTCACTTGGGATGAAACAGCGGCTGGGTCTGGCTATCGCGCTTCTTACCAGACCTGACCTGATGATACTGGACGAGCCTATCAATGGCCTGGATCCAGTCGGCATCAAGGAATTCCGCCAGCTGGTGCAGCGACTCAACGAGGAGTTGGGCATGACCTTTATCATCTCCAGCCATATCCTGTCTGAACTCTACTTAGTGGGGACTCGCTTCGGCATTATCGAGGAAGGACGACTGATTCGCGAGATTTCCAAGGCGGAGTTTGAAGAGCAGAGCGAAGACTATATCGTGCTTAAAACGTCGCAGTTAGAAGAAGCCAGCCGGCTGATTCACGACCAGCTCATGCATCGTATCAAGGTGGTCAATGCTTCTGACGAGATTCATATCTTCACTCATTCACATGAGATTAGCAAGATAGTCAAGGAACTTGCGGTTGCAGATATCCCAGTGCAGGAGATTTACTATGCACGACAAAATCTAGAAAACTTCTTTACAGACTTGGTCGAATGAAAAAGGGAGGCTTATCATGATGGATTTCATTCAAGCCGATTTTTACCGGCTCATGCGCTCAAAAGGCTTTTGGATTACTGAGTTTTTATTATTCTGTGTGATTATCTCAACAACCTTCTTCCATGCAAATATTCATTTTGGAGCAAATATCTCAAGTAATGCGTCTGCTAGTCAATCTCTAGGAAAACTAACCGGCCTTCAAGCTCTGGACTATTTTGCAAGCAATACAGACAGTCTGCTCTTTTTCACCATCATTGGTATCAGTATAGTTCTTGGAGTGGACCTGTCTCGGAAACTTTATAAAAACTGTCTGAGCTACGGTATCTCTAAACTCAGCTATTATTTTTCTAAATTCTTTGTCTGCGTTAGCATTGCAGCCTTTCACTTCCTGATGATTTTATCTATCTCCTTTGTGACCGCTAGTCTGTCCAACGGAATTGGCAGCGCCCCCAGCTCTTTTTTGCCTCAGTTGGGAGCTGCTCTCTTCATTCAATTTCTCAGCACGGTTGCATGGATTGCCATCATTTCTTTTGTACTCTATGCCAGCCACTCGATTGTATCTAGCTTTCTGACCTATTTCCTTGGCGGTACCTTACTGACTATTCCCCTCATCTTTTACCCTGACAATGAATGGCTGCTCTATCTGACCATGCGTTTTAACACAGATATGGCAGCAGATAGCGGAGCTGTTATCAAGGCTATCCTGACAGTGGTAACGGTCACCCTAGTCTTTCTGATTAGCGGACTGATGGTTTTCAAAAAGAAAGATTTATAAAAAGCAGGAACAATCTTAATCATTCAGAGGAGATTTCATGTTACATACTATTCAGGCGGAGCTCTACCAGCTTGTCCGCTCCAAACCTTTTTGGCTAATAGAAGGGCTGCTCTTTTTTCTCATTTTCATCAGCTCTCTTGGTGAAAGCAACTTTAATTTTTATATCTCTACATCTTCTGATCCAGAAGAAATAGTCATCCAAGGTTGGACAGGATTTGAAGCTCTCGGGCAGCTTGCTAAAGACTTCCTGCCCTTTGTCATGATTACTGTCCTTGTGCTCATCATCTTTCTGTTAGGTCGTGACCTGACTAGAAAACTGTACAACAATATATTAGCTGGCGGGATTTCTCGGAAAGAATTTTACCTATCCAAAATAGCTGTTCTTATCACAATTATCATCTTGCAAATGGCGGCAGCCTTTGCTATAGCCTTTATCTTTGGGAGCCTCTTTCATGGACTTGGGACTATGCCAAAGAACTTTTTCTGGAGCTTTTCCTTGTCTTTCTTTCGCTCCTTTCTCTTTATTATGACCTGCAGTTCTGTAGTTACCTGTCTCCTCTACCTGACCCGTTCCACCCTAGCTAGCTATCTCGTCTTTTTCGCCCTGATTATGCTTCAGTCTAGCCTCGTCATCGTTTTCCCTCAGATAAATTCTGAACTATTCTTATTCCTTATCCTAGCTGGTTCTCTCTTAGGTGGTTACCAAGCCTTTCAGCACAGAGACTTATAAATCTAAGCAGTCAGCCCTTTGGCTGCTTTTTTATTGCTTTGGGATTGGTTCTGCATTTCTTTAGAAATATTTTAGAATTTCTTGAGAAATATTTGAAGTCTAGCTTGTATACTAAAATCAAACCTAAGAAAGCGAGAATATACCATGCAAACTGTTTTAGAAGTAAAGCAAGTTACCAAACAATATGGCCAGCAATACGCCCTTGATCATGTGAGCCTTTCAATCCAGAAAGGCGATATTTATGGACTGATTGGCAAGAATGGGGCTGGCAAAACCACTCTTCTCAAGACCATTAGCCGGCTCATTCATGCCAACAGCGGAACCGTGTCTGTCTTTGGCTCACAGAACTCTAAGGAATGGAATGAAGCCTTGCGCAAGATAGGAACCGTCATCGAAACACCGGTCGCTTACAATCAGATGACTGCTTATCAAAATCTCAACTACTACTGCAAGGTCCACCAGATTGCCCAGCCCGACCAGCTCATCAAGGAAACCCTGGCCTATGTCGGATTGAGCAATACTGGTAAAAAGAAATTCCGCAACTTTTCGCTAGGAATGAAGCAGCGCTTGGGGATCGCTATTGCCCTTATAAACAAACCTGAACTCATGATTTTAGACGAGCCCATCAACGGCCTAGATCCTCTTGGCATCAAGGAATTTCGACTGATGATTCAGCGACTCAATCAAGAGTTGGGAATCACTTTTATTATTTCCAGCCACATCTTGTCTGAGCTTTATCTGGTAGCCACCAAGTTTGGAGTGATTGACCAAGGACGGCTTGTCGCAGAATTCACCAAAGACGATTTTGACCGAGCCAGCGAAGATTATATCGTCCTCAAGACTAGCGATAAAGAACAGGCTGCCAATCTCATCCAAGGCAAGCTCCACTATCAGCTCAAGGACGCTGATAAATCTGACGAACTGCACATTGTCGCCCAAGAACAGGAACTAAATGACATCAACAGGGAGTTGGTCCTATCCAACATTCATGTCAATGGTATCTATGCAGCTCACAAAGATTTAGAAAAATACTTTACAGATTTAGTCCAGTAAGGAGAAAAAAACATGTTACATACTTTTCAAGCAGATTTTTACCGCTTCTTTCGTTCCAAGGCTGTTTGGATTACCGAATTCATCTTTCTACTGACGACCTTGAGCGCAGTCTTTGGCAAATTAAATGCCGTCCAGCTTATACAAGCGGTGTCCAACGCTATCGGTAACAATACATTTATCATCATTATCCTCTCTATGGTCGTCATCGGGACAGATCTGAACAAGCAGCTTTACAAGAATACATTAACCAGTGGCGTTTCCCGTACCAGTTTCTTCGTCTCTAAAGCCCTAGTCATGGTCTGCGTAACGTTCCTGCAGCTAGCTCTCTTTTATAGCATCAACTTTATCCTAGCGGCCATTCTAAACGGTATCGGTGATTTATCCGCTACCTTCCTGCTTCAGTTTATTCTTCTATTTTTTGTGCAGTGCCTGACTGTTATTGCTTGGACAGCCGTTATTTCCTTTATTCTTTATCTGAGTAAATCTATGATTGCTGCTTTGGGAGGTTACCTTTTCTGCGCATCTTTAACGGGAACTCTTGCTCAATTATACCCAAAGTCTCTATGGCTGCAGCATTTCACCATGAGCTTTGATTTTGAGACGCTTCAAAGCAACGGTGTAACCTTAAGAATTGTTCTAATCGCCTTGTTTTTAGGAACCGTCTTCACCGCAGCAGGTCTTTATACTTTCCACAAAAAGGATTTATAGTAGAGAATGAGCTAGTTTTTGACTGGCTCATTTTAATCTTTTCAATTTC
>CAUVQK010000153.1:0-4314 GCA_963553705.1 uncultured Streptococcus sp. | reverse complement strand
TAAAAGCGATTGAGCAGGTTCATAATGGTCGTCTTACCTGATCCAGTCGGGCCAACAACAGCCGTCATCTTGCCCTTAGGGGCTAAGATAGATACGTCTTTGAGAATAGGCTTGCCTTCTACATAAGAGAAGTCCACATGCTTGATCTCCACGGAGTCTGTAAGCTCTGTGAAGGCAGGTGCATTCTCCGGTCGGACTTCCTCCGGCGCATCAAACATCTCCTGAATCCGGTCGGCCCCTGTAAAGGCCAACTGCAAACTGCCCCAACGGGCCGCAATCTGAATAATGGGCTGATAATACTGCTGGGAAAACTGAGTATAGGTAGTAATCAGGCCAACTGCAACAGCTGTTTCAACATTAGGATCACTAAGCAGGACTGCCGAGCCAACAAAAATGACAATGGCAGCATTAATCGAATTCATCCCGTTCATAATAGGATAGAGAAGGCCCGAAAAAGTTCGGCCTTTAAAGGTCGCTGAACGTACTCTGTCATTCTGTTTAACAAAGTCCTTAGTGACTTCCTCCTGTAACCCCTGAACGATAACGACTTTCTGACCAGAGATTATTTCATCCATATAAGCATTGAGGTGGCCGACTTCTTTTTGCTGAAGATTAGTGTATTTCCGAGCTAACTTGAGAATGACCACTAGAAGAAAGAGAGCCACTGGCGTACTGGCAACCGTTATCCAAGCCAATCTAGCATTTTGGACAAACATAATAATCACCAAGCCAATATAGAGTAAAACATTGCTCATAACCTCGATCATCCCGTCATTCAGAGTCTGGTGGATATTATCCAAATCGCTGGTAAAGCGCGACAGAATATCTCCATCCTGATGGCGGTCAAAGAAAGCAATAGTCATCTTGGATAGCTTGCCAAACAAGCCCTTGCGCATTTCATTGGTCGAATAGGCAATAACTCGGGTCATCAAAAGCATGTAAATCAAGCTGGAAACTGACAGGCAGACAAAGGACACCAATACACTGCCCATGACGCTGCCAAAAGTCGACAGAATCTGATCAGTCTCACCCTTCTCCGCAAAAGCCCGGCCCAACTCAACCAAATGCTGAACAGCCTGACCGACATAAACCGGAAAAAGGACCTGAAAAACAGTCGCTGTTACCATCATCGAGAGGACAACGACAAAGGATAATTTGTAACGCTTAAAATATTGCCAAAAAAATGCAATCGTCCGCATCTTAGTCCTCCTTTCCTTTCTGAGTTTCGTAGATTTCGCGGTAGATATCGTTAGTTGCCACCAATTCCGCATGCGTGCCCTGACCAATCAGCCGTCCTTGATCCAAGACCAGAATCTTATCTGCATGAACGACGGAGCTAATCTTTTGAGCAATAATAATCGTCGTCGTTCCTTGCAGCTCTTTGTTCAAGGCTTCTTGAACCAGCTTTTCTGATTTGGCATCCAAGGCTGAGGTCGAATCATCTAAAATCAAAATATTCGGATTGTTGACAACACCTCTGGCAATGGACATCCGCTGCTTCTGTCCGCCAGAGAAGTTGCTGCCACGTTCCTCCACTGCACTGTCAAAACTCTCTTCCATACGGTTGATAAATTCACTGGCTTGGGCAATACGAGCCGCTCGCTCCATCTCAGGCAGTGAAGCATTGAGTTTGCCTTGACGGAGATTGTCCGCAATAGTCCCGCTAAATAGAATCGCCCGCTGCAGCACGATGGAAACATTTTTACGAAGAGTTCCCTGACTGAGCTCTCGCAAATCCCGGCCACCAATCTTGACAGAACCCTCCTGCGGATCAAAAAGACGAGGAATCAGTTGGACTAAGGTAGACTTGCCTGATCCTGTCGCACCGACAACGCCAATCATTTGTCCCGGCTCAACCTCAAAGCTGATATCCTTTAGCATTGGCTCGTTATCGTTGGGATAGGAAAAAGTCACATGCTCAAAGCTGAGGCTGCCTTCTAGTTCTTCATCTGGTGAGTCTGGAAAAACCATGACTGGCTCTGTCGCCAAGACTTCCTTGATTCGACGGATAGAAATCACACCACGCGTCACACCACTTCCCAAGAAACCAGCCATAATGATAGTGAAAATAATCTGGCTCAGATAACCGATAAAGGAAGCGATGGAGCTAACCAGCCCTGGCTCCGCCTGAATCATGCCAGATAGAGTCCAGATAGCCAGATAAACAGAGCTGTAGCCGACCAACATCATCATCGGCTCAATGATTGAAAAAGCATAGCCAATATAGAGATTCTCTGACAGAAGCTCATCAGACACCTGACTAAACTTATGAAACTGCTCTTCCTCCCGAACGAAGGACTTGACCACTCGCACACCACGAAGATTTTCCTTGGCAATGGCATTGATTTTATCCAAAAGAGTCTGGAATTTCTTAAAACGAGGGCCCATCATCCCCATCATGACAGCCGTTAGACCAGCTATGAGCACGATTAGCAAGAAAATAATCCACCAAAGAGAGGGCATGGTCACAATGGCCAGGATGACTGAACCGATAAAAAGAATGGGCAAGCGAAGAAGAATTTGAAAGAGCATCATGGTCACATTTAGAATCTGATTGATGTCATTCGTCATCCGCACGACTAGATTACCAGCGTTGAATTCCTCGATATTAGCATAAGAAAAGGTCTGAATCTTGCGGAAAGTCTCCTCACGGAGATCCGATGAGACGGCCTGGGCAATATAAGCCGCCAAGGTCACATTAATCCCTCCTGCCACCAGTCCAACAAAACCGACACCAATCAGCCAACCGCCCATACTGTAGATGGTCTGGCTATTTTGCTCCTGCAGAGCATCTAAGATGTGCTTTAAAAACCAAGGCAGTAAAAGAGAGCTGGCAATCATCAGCGAGGTCATCAAAAGCGAACTCAGGGCATACCATTTATACCGTAATAGACTTTTAAAAAACATGCTTCCTCCTACTTTTTTCATATTTGGCTTAGTTTCCTTACTATATCACAGATAAAAACAATGTCAAGCAAGAAATTTCTTATATTATATGGTAAAATGAGATATAGACTCTAAAACTGATTTAAATTCAGACTCGGAATTTCATCATAAGGAGAAGATATGGATAAACAACGAGTTGCTGTGATTGGTCCTGGTTCTTGGGGAACGGCCTTATCACAAGTGCTAAATGACAACGGACACCAGGTTCGTATTTGGGGAAATATCGCTGAGCAAATCAACGAAATCAACGACGAGCACACCAATAAACGCTATTTCAAAGATATTGTACTGGACGAAAAGATTAAGGCTTATCATGACCTAGAAGAAGCTTTAAAAGATGCGAATGCTGTGCTTTTTGTTGTGCCGACCAAGGTAACCCGTCTGGTAGCCAAACAAGTAGCTCAGGCTCTGGACCACAAGGTTAAAATCATGCACGCCTCCAAGGGACTGGAGCCCAATACCCACGAACGGATTTCAACTATCCTAGAAGAAGAAATCCCTGCAGAGCTTCGCAGCGAGATTGTCGTTGTCTCAGGTCCCAGCCATGCTGAGGAAACCATTGTACGCGATATTACCCTGATCACCGCTGCTTCTAAGGATCTGGAAACAGCTAAGTATGTGCAGGAGCTCTTCAGCAATCACTACTTCCGCCTATACACCAATACCGATGTCATCGGAGTAGAGACTGCAGGCGCTCTGAAAAACATCATCGCAGTTGGAGCTGGTGCTCTCCATGGACTAGGCTATGGTGATAACGCCAAGGCAGCTATTATCACACGCGGTCTGGCCGAAATCACGCGTCTAGGTGTCAAGTTAGGAGCCAACCCTCTAACCTACAGCGGTCTATCTGGTGTCGGTGACCTGATTGTAACTGGAACCTCTGTTCACTCCCGCAACTGGCGGGCCGGCAATGCTCTAGGACGCGGCGAGAAATTAGCTGATATTGAAGCCAATATGGGCATGGTTATCGAAGGGATTTCCACCACCAAGGCTGCCTATGAACTGGCCCAGGAGCTGGATGTTTATATGCCGATTACCCAGGCTATTTATAAGGTTATTTATCAAAACTGTAATATCAAAGAAGCCATTTATGAAATTATGAACAATGAATTCAAGGCTGAGAACGAATGGACTTCGTTCTAATAGAAAGGAAATAATTATGTCAAAAGTTAAGAAAGCCGTCATCCCTGCAGCTGGTCTCGGAACCCGCTTCCTGCCAGCTACTAAAGCTCTAGCTAAGGAAATGTTGCCGATCGTCGACAAGCCAACCATCCAGTTCATCGTCGAGGAAGCTCTCAAATCTGGAATTGAAGATATTCTAGTTGTCACAGGTAAGTCAAAACGCTCAATCGAAGACCACTTTGACTC
>CAUVQK010000152.1:0-4328 GCA_963553705.1 uncultured Streptococcus sp. | reverse complement strand
CTCTTCCGATCTCTAACAATCTTGTGAGAAAAGGCTGGGACAGATAATCCCAGCCTCTCAATCACATAGCGCTAGTTTTACAAGGCTCATCATAGATAGCCTATCCTTACTTAATCACTTCCTGAGTCTTAGCATAGTTGGCTTCGACTGCTTCTTTTTCAGATTTCCACCAGTCTTGATTGTCCGTATACCACTTGATAGTCTCTTTGAGACCTGCTTCAAAGTTGGTGAATTCTGGCTTCCATCCTAGCTCATCGCGGAGCTTGCTGGCATCAATGGCATAGCGGAGGTCGTGGCCGGCACGATCTGTCACATGGTCATAAGCATCAGCTGGCTGTCCCATTTCCTTGAGAATCAGCTCCAGAACTTCCTTATTGTTCTTCTCACCGTCAGCACCAATCAAGTAAGTTTCGCCGATTTGACCCTTGGTCAGAATCGTCCAAACGCCTGATGAATGGTCATTAGTATGAATCCAGTCACGGACGTTTTTACCTTCGCCATAAAGTTTTGGCTTGATACCGCTCAAGATATTGGTAATCTGGCGCGGAATGAACTTCTCGATGTGCTGGTAAGGACCATAGTTGTTTGAACAGTTAGAAATCGTTGCTTTCACGCCAAATGAGCGCACCCAAGCTTTAACGATCAAGTCTGAAGCTGCCTTGGTTGATGAGTAAGGCGAGCTTGGATTGTACTTGGTTTCAGCAGTAAATTTCTCACCTGGACCTTCTCCATGACCTGGCAAGTCTTCACGCAGAGGGAGATCTCCATAGACTTCGTCAGTCGATACATGGTGAAAACGAATGTCGTACTTACGAGCTGCTTCCAAAAGTGTGTAAGTTCCGATGAAATTGGTGTGGATAAATGGACTCGGGTCATTGAGCGAGTTATCATTGTGGCTTTCTGCCGCATAGTGAACGATAGCATCCGCTTCGGAAGCCAGCTTATCTACCAAGGCTACATCAGCAATATCTCCAACAACCAACTCAACGCGGTCGCCTAAAATCTCTTCAATATTAGCACGATTTCCCGCGTAGGTCAGCTTGTCCAGCACTGTCACATGGACATCAGGAAAGTTATTATAAACATAATGGACAAAGTTGGAACCGATAAAACCAGCTCCACCTGTCACGATAATTTTTTTGTATTCAGTCATTTTTATTCCTTAACTTTTTTATAATTGCCTTAAGTGGTAGGGACGCAAGCAAACCTCCGGTTTCATTGCTTATTTTTGAGCCTAATGTCTCAAAAATCCCCTGTCATGTAACAAACTAAACAATTTGTTACATGACTTACACCACAGCGGCAATCATTTCTTCCACTCGCTTCGCTCGAATAAGAGCTGAGCTAAGTCATATATTTCAGTATAAACTAATGCATCAGAAAAGAATTCTTTTTTTACAAATCTTCTTTTCTTAGAGGTTTGACATCCTTAAGTAGTGGATGGTTCTTGTCTGCTTCTGAGACTTCTGCTGCTTCTAGGTTTTCCCACTGGATGCCTAAAACTGGGTCTGCATAGTTGACAAAGGCATACTTGGGTTTGAGTTCCAAAGCCCAGTAGTCATTGACCAGGTAGCTATATGAAACAGTATCAGAAAGGACTTGGAAGCCGTTGGCGACGCCACGTGGTACAAAAATTCCCTTGCTGGCATCAATTACTGTCTGATAGGTATTGCCAAAGGTGTCACCCTCGCGCAGGTCAACCCAAGACCCCAGTACCTTACCGTCATCTGCAACAGAAATGTACTTGTCCCAAGGCTCAGCATGAAGACCACGCAGGACATTTTTACGAGAAAAACTGACATTATTTTGCAGTTTTCCTTCTGCAAAAAAGCTTTCAGGGAAGCCTAGCGGCAGCATCTTTTCCTTTTGAAAATTCTCCTTAAACCAGCCTCGGTTGTCCCCGCGTACAGGGATATCAAATTCCAGCATTCCAGGGATTCCGGGAACCTCACGCGCTGCTAATTCCTTATCAAAAAATTGTTCCGTCATCTTCTTATTCTTCTCCAATCAAGCGCAAGAGATAGTGTCCGTATTCATTCTTCTTCAACGGCTGCGCCAATTCATGCACTTGCTCTTTAGTGATATAGCCCATACGATAGGCAATTTCTTCCAGATTTGCCACCTGAACGTTCTGCATCCGCTGAACTGTTTCGATATATTGAGCTGCCTCTAAGAGACTTTCATGAGTTCCTGTATCCAACCAGGCAAAACCACGTCCCATGAGCTCAACAGACAAATCACCACGATCCAAGTAAGCCTTGTTAACATCTGTAATTTCTAATTCTCCGCGAGGACTTGGCTTGATGTTCTTGGCAATTTCTACGACATCGTTATCATAGAAATAGAGTCCTGTCACTGCATAGTTAGAGCGCGGCTGTTCTGGTTTTTCTTCGATGGAAATAGCATTCATATTCTCATCAAATTCTACTACACCAAAGCGTTCTGGATCCTTAACATGGTAGCCAAAAACTGTTGCCCCTTTTCCCTTAGCCGCAGCATTTTGGAGCATTTTACTCAGACCTGGTCCATGGTAGATATTATCCCCAAGAATCAGCGCCACGCGGTCATCTCCAATAAAATCAGCCCCAATGATAAAGGCTTGTGCCAGCCCGTCTGGACTTGGTTGCTCTGCATAAGAGAGCTTGATGCCAAACTCAGAGCCATCACCCAGCAGATCTTCAAAACGAGGCAAATCCGTCGGAGTGGAGATAATCAAGATGTCCTTGATGCCAGCCAGCATAAGAGTTGACAGTGGATAATAAATCATGGGTTTGTCATAAACCGGCATGAGCTGTTTTGACGCAGCGCGGGTCAATGGATACAAACGTGTACCAGAACCACCTGCAAGAATAATACCTTTCATATGAGTTTCCTCTCTTAATGTATTCCCTTTATTTTACCATTTTTGAAAGCGGATGTCATCCTTTTCACTACCCTTAAATAAAAGAAAAAGAGCGGAAATTCCGCTTTGAACCGCACCCCAAAAGTTAGACAGAAAAATCTAACTTTTGGGGTGTTTTTAAATGAAATTAACTTATGAAGATAAAGTTCGAATCTATGAACTAAGAAAACAAGGAATCAGCTTAAAGCGACTTTCAGAAAAATATGGAATGAACCTTTCAAATCTTGACTACTTAATCCGATTGATTAATCGCTACGGAATAGAAAATATCAAAAAAGGGAAAAACCGTTATTATTCTCCTGAATTAAAACAAGAAATCATCAATAAGGTTTTGATTGAAGGTCGTTCGCAACTAAGCGTATCTCTGGATTATGCTCTCCCAAGTAGTGGATTACTTCCAAATTGGCTGGCACAATACAAGAAAAACGGGTATACTATTGTTGAGAAAACAAGAGGGAGACCAGCTAAAATGGGACGTAAACGGAAGAAAACTTGGGAAGAAATGACAGAATTAGAGCGACTTCAAGAGGAGAATGAGCGTCTACGTACCGAGGTGGCCTACCTAAAAAAGTTAAAAGAGCTAGAAGACAGGGACGAAGCCTTACAGCGAGAAAGGCAGAGACAGTTAGAGAAATGGTTTCAGGAGGATTTCGATTAGATTTACTTCTTGAAACGGCACATTTAGCTCGCTCAACTTACTACTATCACTTAAAACAGCTAGATCAACCAGATAAGAATCAAGAACTTAAAGCTGAAATTCAGTCAATTTATCGTGAGCATAAAGCAAATTATGGCTATCGGAGAGTTATTCTTGAACTAAGAAATCGTGGCTTCGTGGTGAATCATAAGAAGGTCCAACGGCTGATGAAAGTCCTTGGTTTAACGGCTCGAATTCGTCGGAAACGGAAGTATTCTTCCTACCAAGGAGAGATTGGCAAGAAAGCAGAGAATCTCATTCAACGCCAGTTTGAAGCAGCCAAGCCAATGGAAAAGTGCTATACGGATGTGACAGAGTTTGCCATTCCAGCAAGCAGGCAGAAACTCTATTTATCCCCTGTTCTGGATGGATATAACAGTGAAATCATCGCTTATCATCTTTCTACTTCACCAAATTTAGAACAAGTAAAAACGATGTTGGAACAGGCATTCACAGAGAAACACTATGAGAATACGATTCTCCATAGCGATCAAGGCTGGCAATACCAACATGATTCTTATCATCGGTTTCTAGAGAATAAGGGAATTCAGCCATCCATGTCACGCAAGGGTAACAGCCCAGACAACGGCATGATGGAGTCCTTCTTTGGCATTCTTAAGTCTGAGATGTTTTACGGTTATGAGAAGAACTTTAGGTCTTTAGAAGACCTTGAGCAAGCTATTGTGGACTACATTGATTACTACAATAACAAACGAATCAAAGTCAAAC
>CAUVQK010000151.1:0-4335 GCA_963553705.1 uncultured Streptococcus sp. | reverse complement strand
GGGAGGATTTCCGTGAGAATTACATTTTTATATATTATCATACTGTTTTGGAGCCCTGTTTGCAGCTTGTGGCTGAAGCGAGTGCTTCCCATCTTGATTGAAAAAAGTATTCCTGCGTTTAAAAACTGTTTCCCGCTATTAAGAAAGGGAGATAACCACCCACCATGGAACTGACAAAAGAAAGTTTTATTCGAGATTTTAAGGATATTCTACATGAAAGACAGCTGATTAAGGTTGCTGATGCGACTTCAGTGGAGCTTTTTCAAGCTCTGGCCAGCACTGTCCGCAAGTATATCACGCCCCTGTGGCTGGAGCGCCGCAATCAGTTGATTGAGCAGCAGCAAAAGACAGCTTATTACTTTTCTATCGAGTTTCTTCCAGGACGCATGCTAGAAACAAATCTGCTCAACTTAGGAATCCTTGATACGGTCAAGGAGGGCTTTGCCGAGTTGGGCGTTGACTTTGAAGATGTCAAGAATGCTGAGTATGATATGGCCTTGGGCAATGGCGGTCTGGGCCGCTTGGCGGCTGCCTTCATGGACTCGCTGGCAACCACTGGCTATCCAGGATTTGGAAATGGGATTCGCTATCGCTATGGACTCTTTAAGCAAAGAATCGTAGATGGCTATCAGGTAGAAATTCCTGATGCTTGGTTTGGCAGTCTGGGCAATGTCTGGGAAACCCGTAAGGACCATGATATTGTTGATGTTAAAATCTTCGGAAATGTTTCCCTCCATGCCAATGAAAAGGGCCGGATCGTGCCACTTTATGAGAATTCCAAAATCTTGCGGGCCGTTCCTTACGATGTGCCGCAGATTGGCTTTGGTAATGACAATGTCAACAATCTCCGGCTTTGGGATGTTGAAATTCCAGAAGAGCATGAACTGGATTATCCGACCATTGAGGCGCGCCGCCGCGTGCAAGATATCACTGCCATTCTCTATCCAGACGACTCTAGCTACGAAGGAAAAGAGCTGCGCCTTATTCAGGAATACTTCATGACTAGCGCAGGGCTGCAGACCATTATCAAATCCTACCTCAAGCAAGGTCGCCCGCTCAAGGATATTCATGAGAAGGTCTCTGTTCATATCAACGATACCCACCCAGCTGTCGCACCGGCTGAGTTTATGCGTCTCTTGATGGATGAGTACGATCTGGAATGGGCAGATGCTTGGAATGCTACGGTTAAAACCATGAGCTATACTAACCACACCATTCTGTCTGAAGCTTTAGAAAAATGGGATGCGGAGCTCTTCAAGAATGTCCTGCCGCGGGTTTATCAGATTATCCTAGAGATTGACAACCGCTTTGTAGCTGAAATGGCTGGGCGTGGCCTTGATCCGCAAGTCATCGAAAACACTCGGATTGTCAAGGATAATCAAATCCACATGGCCCACTTGGCTATCATTGGTGGTCATTCAATCAATGGTGTTGCCAAACTCCACACCGAACTGCTCAAAGAAGACACCTTGCGTGATTTTTACAGCATTTACCCAGAGAAGTTTAACAACAAGACCAATGGCATTATCCAGCGCCGCTGGCTGCAAATTGCGGATGGGCCTTTATCGGCTGAGATTGATAAGCTGATTGGTCAGGGCTGGAGAAGTGATATTCATGAGCTGCGTAAGCTTTTGGAATTTAAGGATGATCAGCAAGTGCTGGGCGATTTTTATCGGGTCAAACAAGAAGCCAAGGCCCGTCTGGCTGACTTCATCAAGGAATCAACAGGAGTAGAAGTCTCGACTGAAGCCATCTTTGATGTGCAGGTGAAACGCCTCCACGCCTACAAGCGTCAGCTACTCAACCTGCTTCATATCATCAAGCTTTACTGGGACCTCAAGGACAATCCTGATAAGGATATGGTGCCGCGCGTCTTTATCTTCGGTGCCAAGGCTGCTCCAGGCTACCACTTTGCCAAGTCTGTTATCAAGCTGATCAATGAAGTAGCCAATCTGGTCAACAAGGATGAAAGCCTGCAAGGCAAACTCAAGGTTGTCTTCCTAGAAAACTACCGGGTCAGCCTTGCTGAGCTCATCATTCCAGCTGCGGATGTATCTGAGCAGATTTCTCTGGCTTCCAAGGAAGCTTCTGGCACTTCCAACATGAAGTTCATGATGACAGGTGCCATTACCTTGGCTACTCTGGACGGAGCCAATATCGAAATCAAGGACGAGGTTGGTGACGACAACATTGTTATTTTCGGGATGGACAAGGACCAAGTTTATGAGCACTATGCCCGCCACGATTATTACTCACGCGGTGTCTATGAAAGCAATCCAGATATTCGCCGAGTGGTCGATACTTTTGTCAACGGAACCATTCCAAACGTTCGTGAAGAAGGCTCTGAAATCTACGAAGCCCTTATCACCCACAATGATGAATACTTCCTCTTGGAAGACTTCCAAGCCTATGTAGAAGCTCAAGAGAAGATTGATGCTCTCTATCGCGACAAAGAAAAATGGGCCCGCATGAGCTTAATCAACATCGCTACATCTGACAAGTTTACCTCAGATGATACCATTGAGCAATATGCCAAGGAAATCTGGAATTTGGAGAAATAATACTCTTCAGAAAACATGAACAATAAGAGATTGGGGCTAGGGTTTCAGTCTCTTTTTGCTATCCATCTACCATCTTGTCTAAAAATATGCTATAGTAGAGAAAGTATGAGAGTCCAACTTTTAGAAAAGCAGGGTAAGCAAGCATGAGAGACTATACAATTTTTTATCAACAATTAACAACTCCCTTTCGCAGTCGCCCTCAGTGGCTGCAAGGGCTGGTTTACTTCAATCGGGGAATGACCCTGTTCATACCTATTGTTTATGGTCTCGTTCTAATCAGTGCCTTTCTGACAGAAAGCTGGAAAGGGCTGCTTGCTTTTTGCTTCCTGCCAGCTATCGGATTTGGTCTGTTGTCAGCTATTCGTAAAAAGCTGAATCAAGCACGCCCTTACGAAAAATGGGCTATTCAGCCTTTGCTGGCCAAGGATACATCAGGCAAATCCATGCCTAGCCGCCATGTCTTTTCGGCGACAGTGATTTCCATGTGCCTGCTCTACTTTTTCTGGCTGCCGGGGCTTATTTGTCTCTTGCTTTCAGCAGGGTTGGCCGTAGTGCGCGTGATTGGCGGAGTGCACTATCCAAAGGATGTGCTGGTCGGCTATCTTTGCGGTGTTTTCTGGGGAGCTTTACTCTTTTTATTATAAAGGAATTGCTTTCAGCAGAGAGTAGACAAAGGACTTCCAGCTATATTATAATAGAAGCAGCAACAACCGTTTCGACACCAAGGGTTATTCCTTGCTGGATGTGAAAAATATTTAAGGAGAATACTATGTCAGAACCATTATTTCTACAGTCTGTGATGCAAGAGAAGATTTGGGGTGGGACCAAGCTGCGCGATGTCTTTGGTTATGAGATTCCCAGCGACCATGTAGGGGAGTACTGGGCTATCTCAGCTCATCCTAATGGTGTGTCAACCGTCAAGAACGGACGATTTGCCGGCCGGAAGTTAGATGTTCTCTATGCCGAGCACCGTGAGCTCTTTGGCAATCGCCCAGAGCCAGTCTTTCCGCTTTTGACTAAGATTTTAGATGCTAATGACTGGCTCAGTGTTCAGGTCCATCCTGATGATGCCTATGGACTGGAGCACGAAGGGGAGCTTGGTAAGACTGAATGCTGGTATGTCATTGCTGCAGACGAAGGAGCAGAGATTATCTATGGTCACAATGCCAAGAGCAAGGAAGAGCTGCGCCAGAAGATTGAGAGCAAGGACTGGGACCAGCTCCTGACCAAAATTCCAGTAAAAGCTGGTGATTTCTTCTATGTACCAAGTGGCACCATGCATGCTATTGGTTCAGGGATCCTGATTTTGGAGACTCAGCAGTCCAGTGACACAACCTACCGTGTCTATGACTTTGACCGTAAGGACGATGCTGGCAATCTTCGTGAGCTGCATTTGGAGCAGTCGATTGATGTTTTGACTATTGGTAAGCCTGCTAATAGCCGTCCTGTTACCATTCAGGCAGATAGTTTGACTTCTACTCTTTTGGTGGCCAATGACTTCTTTGCTGTTTACAAGTGGGACATTGCTGGTTCAGTCAATTTTAAAAAGACAGCAGACTATAGCTTGGTCAGTGTCTTGGAAGGTGTCGGTGAGCTCGAAGTTGATGGAGCTATCTATCCTCTTGAAAAAGGAGAGCATTTCATCCTGCCTAGCTATGTCACAGAATGGACCTTGTCTGGAGATTTGCAGCTGCTTGTCAGCCATCCATAATCTTAGAAAAATCAAGAGCAAATAATCACTTTGCTCTTTTTTCTTTTAAAAATATAGGAAATA
>CAUVQK010000150.1:0-4383 GCA_963553705.1 uncultured Streptococcus sp. | reverse complement strand
TTGGATGACCGTCAAGTCTGGGATGCCAAATACGCTGAATACTTGGCAACACTAGATGAACAAAAACCAGTCCTCGCAACTGGTGACTACAATGTGGCCCACAAGGAAATCGACTTGGCCAATCCAGCCAGCAACCGCCGTTCACCAGGCTTTACTGACGAAGAGCGCGCTGGCTTCACCAACCTGCTGGCTAAAGGCTTCACCGATACCTTCCGCCACTTGCATGGCGATATCCCTAACCAATACACCTGGTGGGCACAACGCAGCAAGACTTCTAAAATCAACAATACAGGCTGGAGAATCGACTACTGGCTGACCAGCAATCGTGTAGCTGACAAGGTGATCAAGTCTGATATGATTGACTCCGGTGCACGCCAAGATCACACACCCATTGTCATGGAGATTGAACTTTAAGGAGAAAACAAATGGACTATCAAGCTGTCATTCCTGAATTTGTAGTATCTGACATCGAAAAATCACGCCACTTCTACTGCGACCTGCTAGGATTCTCTGTCGAATACGAGCGTCCAGAGGAGAAATTTCTCTTCCTCTCACTTGAAGACTGCCAGCTTATGCTAGAAGAAGGCAACGCGGAAGAATTAGCCCAACTGACCCATCCTTTTGGACGCGGTGTCAATATTTCCTTTGGCATCGAGGATGTCCCTCAGCTCCACGAAAAACTGCTGGAAGCTGACTATCCCATCCATCGTCCGCTGACGAAAAGAGAATTTCGCGTAGGGAATAGCTTTATCTATCCCCATGAATTTGCGATTTTGGATCCAGATGGTTATTTTTTAAGATTTAGTGAATAAGAAAGCGAAGTCATTTGACCTCGCTTTTTAAATGTCTTTAAAGTTATAAAGTTGCGGATAGTGATCGCACTCTGGATTTTTAGGATGGCAGATAGCCCGTCCAAAGTAAATCATGGCCTGATGGGCTGGCAGCCAACGTTCCGGTGGAAGGACATCCATAACTCGCTTTTCTACTTCAAGTGGCGTTGCCAACTTTTTAACGATATCATGGTGCTTGCAGATGCGTTCCACATGGGTATCGACAGCAAAGGCTGGAATACCAAAGCCCACACTCATGACTACATTGGCCGTCTTACGACCAACACCAGCTAGACTTTCCAATTCCGCCCGCGTTTGTGGTACTTGGCCATCAAAGTCGTCTAAAAGCTGCTGGGCACATTTCTTCAAAAACTTGGCCTTGTTTCGATAGAGACCCAGACGGGAGATGTATTTGGCAATGTCTGCTTCACCAGCCGCAGCCATGTCCTGCGGACTTGGATAGGCTTCAAACAGAGCTGGCGTTGCCTTATTGACCGCAGCATCTGTCGTCTGAGCCGACAGCATGACCGCTACCAAAAGCTCAAAGTGATTGCGAAAATCCAGACTGGGCTTGGCGTCAGGGAAAAGAGCAATAATCTCTTCAATGACATGAAGAGCCCGTTTTTTTGATAAAACCATGATTTTTCTTTCTAAGATTGAGATAGATTTATTATATCATGAAAGGAAGAAGCATCCAAAAAACTTGATTGAGAATGCAACTGTTCTTAATACTTTACAAACCTAACTCTTCATACGCCTTCCGGTAGCCAATCTGCAAGATTTGGTTATCTCGAACCAAGAGCGGCCGTTTAATCAGCATGCCGTCTGTAGCCAGTAAATCTGCAGCTTCCTGAGCTGTGAAATGTGGCACCTTTTCTTTGAGCCCTAGCTCACGGTATTTGAGGCCGCTGGTATTGAAAAAGGCCTTGATCTCAAAGTCCGAGTTCTGAATCCAGTCTAGGAGCTGGTCCCGGCTAGGTGTATTTTGAACAATATCCACTGCCTCAAAATCCACTCCTAATTGATTGAGCTCAGCTTTAGCCTTACGGCAGGTAGAGCATTTTGGGTATTCGATAAATTGTAACATTGTTTTTCCTCCGTCCCTATGATAGCCCAGCTAGCTCCTTCTTGTCAAGCCGAGACTCATTAGAAAAAGCCGACAAGCGAAAGGCTCATCGGCTGGTAAAGACGCATTCCATAAAGAAACACCTCTATTTTTCGATTATTTTTTAATTAAACGCACGCGCACAATATTGTCGCTATTCTCAAATTTATCAACCAGCTCCTGAATCTTGCTTTCGTCTGACTCATCCAGATCCAGCAAAGTATAGGCATAATCACCCTTGGAACGATTGATGATATTATCGATATTGATATTCAAATCACTGACCGCTGTTGAAATCCGAGCCACAATATTCGGTACATTTTTGTTAATCAGGGTAATCCGATAAGGCGCTGAGAGAGCCTGACGGACATTAGGGAAATTCACAGAGTTGATAATCTCGCCCGTTTCCATGAAGCGGCGAATGGTTTTGCCAGCCATAATGGCACAGTTGAGCTCAGCTTCTTCGGTCGATCCGCCCAGATGCGGAAAGACTGTAATCTGCGGATGACGGAGTAGCTCTTCTACACCAAAGTCTGTGATATAACGCTTGACTACACCAGCTTCTAAGGCATCAAAGAGGGCAGTATTGTCCACCAGCTCGCCACGGGCAAAGTTGATGAGGGTTGTTCCCTTTTGCATGAGACCAAAAGCAGCCTGATCAAAAGTAGCGCGTGTATCATCAGTCAGGGGCACATGGATAGTGATATAATCACTCTTTTCAAAGATTTCCTTAATGTCTGCTACCCGCTTGACATGGCTAGAGATATTCCAAGCCGTTTCAATGGATACATAAGGATCATAGCCAAGGACGTTCATCCCCAGACGATAGGCATCGTTGGCAATGCGGCCGCCGATAGCACCCAGCCCAATGACTCCCAAAGTCTTCTCTGAAATCTCTGTCCCAGCAAACTGCTTCTTACCAGCTTCCACTTGCTTAGGAACATCATCTCCAGAAAGGCCGTTAGCCCAACTGTTAGCTGCGATATAGTCACGGGCAGACAGGAGAATAGAAGCCAAGACCGCTTCTTTCACCGCATTGGCATTAGCTCCTGGTGTGTTGAAGACCGCAATTCCCTGAGCCGTTGCCTGATCGACAGGAATATTATTGGTTCCTGCCCCGGCCCGTGCAATAGCTTTTAGCTTGCTCGGAAATTCCTGTCCATGCAGGTTTTGACTGCGCAGGATATAAGCATCTGGATTGTCAGACTTGTCTCCGTCAATCTGAAAAGCATTGCCCAGCTCCTTAAGCCCGATTTGATTGATATTGTTAAAGGTTTTGACACTAAAGACCATAGTTTCCCTCTCTTAAGAATTTTCTTCTTCAAATTTCTGCATAAAGGCAATCAAGTCCTTGACACCTTGAAGCGGAAAAGCATTGTAGAGACTAGCTCTCATGCCACCTACACTGCGGTGGCCCTTGATATTCTTGAACCCTGCTGCTGCAGCCTCTTTGTTAAACTTGGCATCCAGCTCTGGGCTAGGAGACACAAAGGGAATATTGGCTACTGAGCGCTGCTCCTTGTAACGGACTGGACTGAGATAAAAGTCTGACTGCTCAATGAAATCGTACAAAAGGCCAGATTTTTCACGATTGCGCTTTTCCATTTCTGCTACGCCACCTAGCTCCTTGACCCACTCAAAGACCAGCTTGGCCATATAGATGGCGAAAGTCGGTGGTGTATTGTAAAGAGAGCCATTGTCCGCCTGAATGCGGTAATCCAACATGCTAGATAAAACTGGCTCATCATCCAACAAGTCTTCTCGGATGATGACAACTGTCACGCCAGCAGGTCCGATATTCTTCTGAGCCCCAGCATAAATCAAACCAAAATCCTCTACTCGGTATTGAGCAGCCAGGATATTAGAAGACATATCCGCCACAATCGGCACGCCATTTGTTGCAGGCAGATCATAAATAGCCGTTCCTTCGATAGTATTATTGGTTGTCAGGTGCACATAAGCCGCCTGCGGATCAATCTCCTTTTCATCAAAAGAAGGAATTTCCGTGTAATTTAAGTCCTCTGATGAAGCCAAGAGAATGGGCTCAAAAGGAATGAACTTAGACAGCTTGACTGCTTCAGTGTAAGCTTTCTTTCCCCAAGATCCAGCCACTAGGTAATAGGCCTTGCCGCCTTGTGCTAGATTAAGCGGAATCATGCTAAACTGAGTAGAAGCCCCACCCTGCAGGAAGAGCACGCGGTAATTGTCCGGAATATCCATGAGCTCACGCAGCAAGCTCTCAGCTTCTTTGATAATATCGTCAAATTCTTTGGATCGGTGGGACAGCTCCATCACACTCATGCCACTTTGGGCATAGTCTAAAAACTCAGCCTGAGCTTTTTTCAAGACTTCCTTGGGCAATACTGCCGGTCCAGCAGAAAAATTGTAAATCGTCATATCCTACCTCCAAAATTTATTTTGTATATCATATCACAAAGTTTAGAAAAT
>CAUVQK010000149.1:0-4387 GCA_963553705.1 uncultured Streptococcus sp. | reverse complement strand
GTCGTCATAAAGGTTACTGTCGGCAAAATCATGACAAAGAGCACAAAAATACCAGACAAAATCCCAAAACCAGTACCGCCAAAGACTGTACGGACAAAAGGCACCACGATTTGCAGACCGATAAATCCATAAACAACAGACGGAATACCAACTAAAAGTTCAATAGCCGGTTGCAATATCTTTGCTCCTTTTGGAGACACCTCTGTCATAAAGACAGCTGCACCAATCGCAAAAGGAGTTGCTATCAGAGCAGATAGAATGGTAACGATAAAGGAGCCTAAAATCATTGGCAGGGCACCGAATTCCTTACCAGAAGGATTCCAGACACCACCAAAAAGAAAATCAAAAACATTAACGCCGTTGACAAAGAAAGTAGATAGACCTTTCTGAGCAACGAAGATTAGAATCATAGCCACAATCACCACAATCAGTGACAGACAGGCAAAAGTCAGATAGCGACCAAACTTCTCCAAGCGAGAATTTTTAGAAGGCGATAACAACTTTTTGGTTAATTCCTCATTTTTCATTTTGAATCTCCTTCTATTGCTGTGACATTCCCATCAGCGTCCTTGCTGACTTTCATATCGTTGATTGAGATATAGCCCATGCTTGTAACAACCCCTTTTTGAACATCATCTGACAGCATGTATTCAAGAAACTCAGCAGCCAGACCAGTCGGCTTGCCTAGTGTATACATATGCTCATAAGACCAGAGCGACCAATTATTGGTAGCAACATTTTCTGCTGTTGGCTCGTAGTTATTAAGTTTCAAGGTTTTTACAGACTCATCAACATAGGCAAAGGCTAGATAAGAAATCGCACCAGGAGTTTGTGAAACGATATTTTTTACCATACCGTTGGAATCCTGCTCTTGACTCTGCACAGCTGATTTCCCATCCATGATAACACTGTCAAAGGTTGCGCGGGACCCAGAACTAGCCGCACGATTGATAATCGAAATCTCCAAGTCCTTACCGCCCAGTTCTTTCCAGTTGGTGATTTCACCAGTGAAAATTTTCTGCAGCTGCTCGGACGTTAGATTATCCACATCAACTTCTTTATTGACAATCACAGCAATACCAGCCACAGCGACCTTATGGTCCACCAAGTCAGACGCTTTTATTCCTTCCTTCTCTTCAGCGAAAACATCAGAGTTCCCGATTTCAACAGCTCCTGACTGCACTTGAGATAGACCTGTACCAGATCCACCACCCTGAACATTGACTGTTTTACCGATGTTGTTAGAGCCAAAGTCATCAGCTGCCGCTTCAACTAAAGGCTGCAAAGCAGTTGACCCTACTGCTGTCATAGATTCACCACGGTCAATCCAAGATGAGCAAGCTGATAAGGTGAGTCCTAAGCCCAGAGCCGTCAGCGCTAAAGCAAATTTTTTCAATTTGTTCAAAAGATTTCTCCTTTAATAAAATCAAGAGGATGGGAAGTATCTTTAGTATTTCTTACTTAGCAGAAAGAAGCTTTTTTCAATACATTCACATCTTCAACTATATCATATAATACCAGCTTTTCCTAATATTTTATCTAAATCTCAGGCCTTTTGGGAAATAATTTTTCAGGGTTTTTCCAGTGACTTTTGCAAAGCCCAAACCATTACCGCCAAGGACTAGTTGGTACCAGCCGTTTAGCCGCGGTTCTGCCAGTTCAATCGTCTCTCCTGCCGCATATTTCTTGAAGTCCTGATTATTTATTTCAACTCGATTCAGAACCTCGCTGGGCTTCATAGCCAAGCCTAGGGCAAAGCTAGGTTCAAAGCGGTTCTTCTTAAACGTTCCTAGATGCAAACCATTACGGGCAATCTTTAGCTTGGACAGGTCTGGCAGTCCAGCCGGCAGCAAATAAAGATTGTCCCCAAAGGTCTGCAGATCTCCAGTCAAGATTGTTTTTAAATACTTGCTCTCAAAGTCCTGCCAGAGTTTTCTTTGCTCGCTCGTCAAACGATTCTTACCTGATTTAATCTTCTTGCAGCTATTCTCACCAGTAAAGCGAAAGTGAGCTGCAAACTGACCTTCACCTTTGAAGCAATGCGGATACATCCGAGCTGTCTCAGGAAAGCCAATCCCTTCAGCCATCCCGTTTATCTTAGGAATATCAATCAATTCAAGTGGAAATTCTTCCAGCAACCAAGCAACGATGTCTTCATTTTCCTCAGGAGCCCAAGTACAGGTCGAATAAACCAGACGACCATCCTTAGCAAGCATGCTCATAGCAGCTGTTAAAATCTCTCGCTGGAGCTGGGCGCATTGGGCTGGATAATCCGGAGTCCAATACTGGGTAGCATCCGGCTGCTTACGAAACATGCCCTCGCCCGAGCAAGGAGCATCCAGCACAATCAAATCGAAATAACCTTCAAAGACCTGAGCCAACCGCTCAGCTGATTCATTGGTAACCACCACATTTCTGGCACCAAAGCGCTCAATGTTCTCAACTAAGATTTTAGAGCGTTTACTATTGATTTCATTGGAGACCATCAGGCCCGTATTATCTAAAAAAGATAAAAGATGAGTTGACTTGCCACCTGGTGCTGCAGCTAAATCTAGGACCTTCATCCCCTTAGATGGCGCTGCTATCTGGGCTACCATTTGAGCTGCTGGCTCCTGCGAATAAACCAGACCAGTCACATGCTCAGCAGACTTGCCAGACACCTTGCCATAAAAGCCCCAGTCTGTCTGAGGAATGGCATCTGAGAAATTCTGCTGGCCTTCTTTTAGAGGATTGCTGCGAAAGGCCGAAATCGGCTCCTCGTCAAAAGTCGCAAAAAAGTCCGCCGCTTCCGCGCCTAAAATCTGCTCATATTTTTCTTTAAAACCTTTAGGAAAGTCCATCTACTGCTTCCCCTTTTTTAAATAAGGCTTCAGAGCCGATAGTTTGCACTTAGGCGCCATCATGACAGGCTGCCGAGTCTGGAAATTTAGCCGACTGCCATCCAAGGTCTGGACGATAAAGCCTAGTTTCTTCGCCATAATCGAAGCCGCCGCATAATCCCAAGGCCAGTTGTAGGAGAAATAAGCTAGGAGACCGCCAGACAGCACCTTGCTAAAGCTAATCCCAGCACTGCCATAAACACGAACCCCTAAACACTCTCGAGCCAAGTCTGCCAAGCCCCAATCATTGGCTTGCAGCATACCGGCATTGGAAGCCATGAGAAAATTTTGAAAAGGCCGGTCCTCAAAAGCAGGAAGTTTCCGGTCGTTACAATAGACGTCAAAGTCTCCGCCACCGTGATAGAGTTGGTCTCTGGTCACATCATAGATTAAGCCAAAACGACCAAGGCCCTTTTCAAAATAGGCAATCATAACTGCAAAATCAGTCTTCTGAGTGATAAAGTTGGTGGTTCCGTCAATCGGATCAATCACCCAAACATTGCCATCAGCAATATTATGTCGGAGTCCATTTTCCTCCGCTAAAATAGCATCCTGGGGATAGCGGGCTAGAATCTTAGCCACCAAATCATCCTGAACCTTCCGGTCCATCTGGGTGACCAAGTCAGTGGCACTGGTCTTTTGACTCACATCCAAATCATCATAGAGATGTTCCCTCAAAAAAGCACCAGCTTGGTAGATGATTTCTTTAGCAAAATGAAATTTATTTTCCAAGAGAAATGCTTCCTTTACCTTTACTTTTTGCCTCTTGAACAGCACGATAAAGCGAATAACCGCTGACGTTTTCGAACTCTCGGCCGATTCGCTTCTCTTGACCCTTGCTCGGAACAACTTGCTTGAAAGACGCATAGGACTTCAAGAGCTTTTCTGCTTGGACTTTCTGTTCATAAGCTGCTTCTACATCATTAAAAAAAGAGAGCACCGAAGCAAGCTCTTCAGTGCTCCACGATAAATCTAGTGGGTAACTATAATTTTTGTTCATCTTTACTGAATATCTGCCCGCATGGTTGCGGATCTTAACTCTTCCTTACGATAACTACGAGGCAGGAAAGCACGAATTTCATCCTCGTTAAAGCCGATTTGCATCCGTTTGCCGTCTAAAATAATTGGGCGTCGCAAAAGACTGGGATTTTCCTCAATCAACTGAATCAAGGTTGAAATGGACAAATCCTCCACATCCAAATCTAATTTCTGAAAAATTTTTGAGCGAGTTGAAATAATGTCGTCTGTACCGTTCTCTGTCAGAGAAAGAATGTGTTGCAATTCGGGAGCTGACAGAGGGCTCGTCATGATATTATGTTCCTGAAAGGGCACTTCATGATTTAGCAGCCAAGCACGCGCCTTACGGCAAGAAGTACAACTCGGCGATAAAAATAATGTAATCATGCGTTTCTCTTCTAATTCTGTATAATAACTACCTCTATTATACTAAATTTTATTTGGCTTGACTATATTTTTTTGAAAATTACTGCCGAATGTCATGAAAATAT
>CAUVQK010000148.1:0-4408 GCA_963553705.1 uncultured Streptococcus sp. | reverse complement strand
GATTTTTCTGCTATCTTCTTCCGCATTCTCTTTGAAAATGATATAATGAAAACAATACAAATTTAGGAGCAGCAAATGACAAAACCGATTATTTTAACTGGAGACCGTCCAACTGGAAAATTACATATTGGTCATTATGTAGGAAGTTTACGCAATCGCGTTCTTCTACAGGATCAAGGCAAGTATGATATGTTTGTTTTTCTGGCTGATCAGCAAGCTCTGACAGACCATGCAAAAGATCCGCAGACGATTGTAGAATCCATTGGAAATGTAGCCTTGGACTATCTGGCAGCTGGATTAGATCCTAAAAAAGTGACCATTTTTATCCAGAGTCAGATTCCAGAGTTGGCAGAACTGTCAATGTACTATATGAATTTGGTTTCTTTAGCCCGATTAGAGCGCAATCCGACTGTCAAGACAGAAATTGCTCAAAAGGGATTTGGTGAAAGTATCCCAACCGGCTTTTTAGTTTATCCTATTTCTCAAGCTGCGGATATTACAGCTTTTAAGGCCAACTATGTACCTGTGGGAAATGATCAAAAACCGATGATTGAGCAGACACGTGAAATTGTTCGTTCTTTTAATCATGCTTATCATTGTGATGTTTTGGTTGAGCCAGAAGGAATCTATCCAGAAAATGAAGGAGCGGGTCGTCTGCCGGGGCTTGATGGCAATGCTAAAATGTCCAAATCTTTGAACAATGGGATTTATCTTGCCGATGATTTGGATACTCTCAAGAAAAAAGTTATGAGTATGTATACAGATCCTGAACATATAAAGGTTGAAGATCCAGGAAAAATCGAAGGCAATATGGTTTTCCACTATCTGGATGTTTTTGGACAGCCAGAAGATGCTGCTGAAATCACGGCTATGAAAGAACACTACCAACGTGGTGGTCTGGGAGATGTCAAAACTAAACGTTATCTCTTAGATATTTTAGAGCGGGAATTAGGACCAATCAGAGAGCGTCGTCTTGAGTTTGCTAAGGATATGGTACAAGTCTATGATATGCTGAAAGAAGGCAGTGATCGTGCTCGTCAGGTAGCTAGCCAAACTCTTTCAGAAGTCAAGGATGCAATGGGAATTAATTACTTTAAATAACGAACAATAAAGTCTTCATTCTATCAAAACCATCGTCTTTTATTTAAAAAAGACATGGTTTTTAAATTTTGTGCAATAATGATTGACAAATGTCTATAGAATGGTATGATATTAACAATAAAAAAACGAGCACGGCTCAATTTTATATGAAAAGAGGAAACTGTGGATGTCTAACTGGGACACTAAATTTTTGAAAAAAGGTTTTACCTTTGATGATGTGCTACTGATTCCAGCTGAAAGCCATGTACTGCCCAATGATGCTGATTTGAGTACCAAGCTTGCTGAGAATCTGACTTTAAATATCCCAATCATTACTGCCGCTATGGACACTGTTACAGAGAGTCAGATGGCTATCGCTATTGCCCGTGCCGGTGGTCTTGGAGTTATCCACAAAAATATGTCTATTGAGCAACAGGCTGATGAAGTTCGAAAGGTTAAACGTTCTGAGAATGGCGTTATCATTGATCCTTTTTTCCTAACGCCAGAGCATACGATTGCTGAAGCAGATGAGTTGATGGGACGTTACCGTATCAGTGGTGTTCCTGTTGTAGAAACTCTTGAAAATCGTAAGTTAGTAGGGATTCTAACTAATCGTGATTTGCGTTTTATTTCTGACTATGATCAACCTATTTCTCGTCATATGACCAGTGAGAATCTTGTAACGGCGCCTGTTGGAACAGATTTGGGAACTGCAGAGCGCATTTTGCAGGAGCACCGGATTGAAAAGTTGCCTTTGGTTGACGATAAGGGATGTCTTTCAGGTTTGATTACCATTAAAGATATTGAAAAGGTTATTGAGTTTCCAAATGCTGCTAAAGATGAGTTTGGCCGTCTCTTGGTAGCTGGTGCTGTCGGTGTTACTTCAGATACTTTTGAACGTGCGGAAGCTCTCTTTGAAGCTGGTGCAGATGCGATTGTTATTGATACTGCTCATGGCCACTCAGCTGGGGTTTTGCGCAAGATTGCTGAGATTCGTGCTCATTTCCCTGATCGCACCTTGATTGCTGGAAATATTGCAACTGCTGAAGGTGCACGCGCTCTTTATGAAGCAGGTGTGGATGTTGTTAAGGTCGGAATTGGCCCAGGTTCTATCTGTACAACCCGTGTCATTGCTGGTGTTGGCGTTCCCCAAGTAACTGCTATTTATGATGCAGCTGCTGTGGCGCGTGAATATGGAAAAACCATCATTGCTGATGGTGGAATTAAGTATTCTGGAGATATTGTTAAGGCCTTGGCTGCAGGCGGAAATGCTGTTATGCTGGGTTCAATGTTTGCTGGTACAGACGAAGCGCCAGGCGAGACAGAAATCTTCCAAGGTCGGAAATTTAAGACTTATCGTGGTATGGGATCTATCGCTGCTATGAAAAAGGGCTCTAGTGACCGTTACTTTCAAGGTTCTGTCAATGAAGCGAATAAGCTGGTTCCAGAAGGAATTGAAGGACGTGTGGCATACAAGGGAGCAGCTGCAGATATTGTCTTCCAGATGCTCGGTGGTATCCGCTCTGGAATGGGCTATGTTGGTGCTGCAAATCTGCAAGAACTTCACGATAATGCTCAGTTTATTGAGATGAGTGGCGCTGGATTGAAGGAAAGCCACCCTCATGATGTACAAATTACTAATGAAGCCCCTAACTATTCAGTTCAATAAAAAATAAAACGAGGTCGGGAATTTTTCCTAACCTCGTTTTAAATTTACGATTTAAATTGACATACTTTTACAATTCAAAAGGCTATAAAAGCTGTTCTAACAACAATTCGATATAATTCGTTTACACTATAAGCAAGATTTTGTAAATAAAATTTACAAAAACGTAAATCTCATGTGATGCTAGGATTAAGATATGATTTGTCCTTGCTGAATGGTGAAAATTTTAATATCTTGTGGAAGATTTTTTAAATGTTCTAAAGTTGTTGTTGTGATGAAAGTTTGAATATCCTGAGAGATAGTTTCTAATAACTTTAGTTGACGGTTATTGTCAAGTTCACTCATTACATCGTCAAGCAACAAAATAGGTGTTTCCTTCGTAATGCTTTCTATTAACTTGATTTCGGCTAGTTTCAGTGATAAAACAAGACTGCGATGCTGACCTTGACTACCAAAGTTGGCATCCATCTGGTTGATAAAAAAAGCAATATCATCACGATGGGGACCAACACCTGTATTTTTTTTGAATAGGTCGCGTTTACGGCTGTTTAATAAGGAAGAGCGGTAAGTTTCTTCTAAATTGTCAATTTTGTGTAAATGAATAGACGACAGATACTTGACAGTCAATTTTTCCAGATTTTGAGAGATGTCCCAATGCTTGTCTTGAGCAAAGCTTTCTAATTTTTGCAAAAAATCTAACCGATGCCTGATCACACGACAGCCATAGTCAACCAGCTGCTCATCAAGGACAGTCAAGAAGGTTTCATCAACTTTGTCATTAGCTTTCAGATAGGCATTGCGTTGTTTGAGGACATGGTTGTAATTGGATAAATCGGATAGATAGACAGGCTTGATTTGTCCAAGCTCAATGTCTATAAATTTACGGCGTAGACTGGGAGAACCTTTAATCAACTGTAAATCTTCAGGAGCAAAAAGAACAACATTCATAGTTCCAATATAGTCTGATAATTTACTTTGTTTCAAGTGATTAACTTTTGTGATGCGACCTTTTGGTGTCAAGTTAATGTCAAGAGGAACTTTACTAGTCTTTTTTTCTAAGATGCCAGAGACAAGGAGTTCATTTTCTGTAAAATGAATCAAATCCTTATCTGAGCGTGTGCGGTGGCTTCTTGTCAAGGCTAGGAAATAAACAGCTTCTAAAATATTGGTTTTACCTTGTGCGTTCTGGCCTAGAAAGACATTTAAGCCAGGATGGAAGTCAATATCAGCTTCCTGATAATTTCGGAAATGCTTGATTTTTAATGATTGCAGCCACATGATTAGATACCAGGGAAGCGAACAGGGCTTTTAGTAGTTTTCTGCTTTTTAGGTAGCCCTGTATTCTTACGCTTTTCTTTTTTAGAAGTCTGAGATTTTTTTAAATCCTTATTCATGGCTTTGATAAGTTCAGCAACTCGTTTTTTTTCTGCGATTTCTTTCTGGTGTTGCAGAATTTCTTCTTGACTAGGAGCTGTCAGATTAATTTCAATTCCTTGCTCAGGAAGGGAAACCCTGTCATTGACACGGAGTTTTTTCCCCCGACGGTTTTCTGGCTCACCGTTAAAAAGAACTGGATATTCACTTAGAAATGTTTTAATTGCTCCGCCACTTTGGATAATTCCTGTTTCTTTTAAAAGTGCTTGTAGCGTGATGTAGTCATCA
>CAUVQK010000147.1:0-4411 GCA_963553705.1 uncultured Streptococcus sp. | reverse complement strand
CCTTCAATCACATCGTCAATAATAACGTAGTTAATACTTGAATTATCTTTTGCAGCAGATTCAACGGCATCACGAAGGGCAAAACCGATACCAAATACTAAGTTGTAACCATCCGTAGCAGCTTGGTTTAGGTTGTTCGCGTATTGTGACTCGTCAGTCGACTGGAAGTAAGTATAGCCGTTATCTTTTGAAAGGCCATTTTCTTTACCCCAAGCTTGCAAACCTTCCCATGCAGACTGGTTAAATGACTTATCATCAACACCGCCAGTATCAGTTACGATAGCAGCCTTCAAATCAGTTTTCGCGTTTGAAGAATCTGAGCGAGAAGCACGGTTTCCACATGCAGCAAGTCCGAATGCTGCGACAGTTACTAGACCAAGACCTAGCCATTGTTTTTTGTTCATTTCTGAACCTCCTAAATAAGATGTGCAACACAGTTGCAAGTTTGAGTTTGGTCAGATGACCGATAACAGACTTATGTTAAATCTGTAAAAGAATATGGAAGTAATTCCTTGACCGTCATCACGACCGTCGATTTATCTTTAGCGACCAAGGTCACTTTTAGATCCTCAGAAAAAAATTCTGCCATTACTTGGCGGCAGGCACCACAGGGTGATATAGGTTTTTCCGTCTCACCATAGACAATCAACTCCTCGAAGTCTAAAGCTCCTTCTGAAACTGCCTTAAATATAGCTGTCCGCTCTCCGCAGTTGGTCAAGCCAAAACTGGCATTTTCAACGTTCACGCCAGTAAATACCCGTCCGTCTTTAGCGACCAAAACCGCTCCAATCGGGAAATGAGAATAGGGGACATAAGCATTTTTGCTGGCTTGAACAGCCAAGTCAATCAACTCAGTAGTCGCCACTAGCTTCTTCTCCCTTCATAATAGCCACACCGGCCGAAGTTCCAATCCGAGTCGCACCAGCTTCAATAAAGGCCTGAGCATCTTCGTAAGAACGAGCACCGCCAGAAGCCTTGACACCCATGTCTGGACCAACTGTTTTTCTCATGAGGGCGACATCTTCGACTGTCGCACCGCCAGTTGAAAATCCAGTAGAGGTCTTAACAAAATCAGCTCCAGCTTTCTGAGCCAGTTGGCAAGCCTTAACCTTTTCCTCATCTGTCAGCAGGCAAGTTTCCAGAATTACTTTGACCAAGGTACCGTTAGCAGCTTCTACAACCGCACGGATATCTCGCTCTACCAAATCATAATCTTTAGATTTCAGAGCACCGACATTGATGACCATATCCACTTCACCAGCACCCTTTTGGATGGCGTCCTTGGTTTCAAAAGCTTTCACATCGGAAGTGTTGGCTCCTAAAGGAAAACCAATTGGCACACAAACCTTGACATCTGAGCCTTTCAGCTGCTCCGCAGCAAACTCTATCCAGGTTGGATTGACACAGATACTGGCAAAATCATAAACTTTTGCTTCTTCAATTAACTTCAGAATCTGCTCTTCTGACGCTTCAGGTTTTAAAAGCGTATGGTCTATGTATTTGTTTAATTTCATGTTGGCTTCTCCTAGAATTAAGCAATAACCTCGATAATCTCGCTTACTGCAACGCTTTCATCACCTATTTTAACATTTTTTTGAAAATCTGTAACTAGTTCTTGAGAAATTTTTTCATTTGAATAAATTTTTGCGAAAACTTCTCCAATTTCGACCTTGTCTCCGACTTTCTTTTCGAAAACAATTCCTGTTTCATAATCTAAGTCGTCAGATTTAACTGCGCGTCCTGCTCCAAGTCTCATTGCAAAGAGTCCGAACTCCATAGCAGGCAGTTCAGTGATATAGCCTGCCTGTTCTGCTTTCACATCTACAATATGAGCTGCACTTGATGGACGATAGAGGTCTTCCAAGTCACCACCTTGAGCTACAACCATAGCTTCAAATTTCTTCAAAGCAGCACCGTTGGTCAGCTGTTCTCTCACTTCTTCCAACGTTTTCTCAACATCTGCCAGTCCGAGCATAATCTGAGCCAACTCACAAATGAAAGTTGTGATGTCTTCACGACCCCTGCCCTGCAAGATAGCCAAAGCTTCTAAGATTTCCAGACGATTGCCAATGCTGGTTCCCAAAGGCTGACTCATATCTGTCAGAACAGCTACTGTTTTTCTGCCGACAGCCTTGCCCAAATCTACCATAGTACGTGCTAGTACACGAGCGTCATCAATATTTTTCATAAAGGCGCCTTCACCGACCGTCACATCCAGAAGGATACTGTCTGCACCAGCAGCAATTTTCTTACTCATGACAGAGCTCGCTATCAGCGGAATTGTATCAACAGTTGCTGTTACATCTCGCAAGGCATAGAGCAACTTATCCGCTAGCACCAACTGATCAGACTGACCGATAACGGACAAGCCGATTTCCTGCACCTGCTTGATAAAGTCTTTCTGACTACGCTCTACCTGAAATCCTTTAATGGATTCCAATTTATCAATGGTTCCTCCAGTATGGCCCAGCCCACGGCCGCTCATTTTAGCAACGGGAACACCGAAACTAGCCACCAGAGGTACCAAGACCAGAGTTACCTTATCACCAACACCGCCAGTAGAATGTTTATCTACTTTTATTCCCGCGATTTCTGACAGGTCAAACTGCTCTCCAGTTCCAACCATGGTCATGGTTAAATCCGAAATTTCCCAAGTCGTCATGCCCTTAAAATAGACAGCCATCGCAAAGGCTGCCATCTGATAGTCTGGCACAGTCCCATCCACATAGCCCTCAATCAGCCACTGGATTTCCTGACTGGTCAGTTCAAGACCATCTCTTTTCTTTTGGATAATATCTACAGCACGCATCCTATTTTTCGCTCCTTAGTATATAGTAGCCTTTGTCTTTCTTAACAATCTCACAGTTTCCAAAAACAGCTTCCATCTTCGACTTGGCACTAGGTGCTCCCTGTTTTTTCTGAATCACAAGGGTCAAATCACCGCCTTCTGTCAAATGCCCATAGCTTCCGCTGATAACTTCATGTACAACTTGCTTACCAGCACGAATAGGCGGATTACTGATAATATGGTCGAAAATGCCACTGACCTTTTCATAAACATTTGACTGTAAGATCTCAGCTGAAATCTGGTTTCTCTCAGCATTCTTCTGAGCCAAGTCCAAGGCCCTCTGGTTGATATCTACCATGGTCGCAGCCACTCCTTGCGCTTTGGCTAAGGCCAAACCTAGAGGCCCATAGCCACAGCCAACATCCAGCACCCGTTCTCCAGCTTCAAAGTCCAAGACAGACAAAAGAACCCGACTGCCATAATCAATCATCTTTTTACTGAAAACACCAGCATCTGTCAAAAAAGTCAGCCGCTGTCCTAACAGTTCTACATTTAATTCATGAATATCATGTTTGGCGTCAGGATTTTCTGCAAAATACATTTTAGTCATACAACCATTTTATCATAATTTTCCTAGATTTGTAAATCGTTTTCATTTCTCCTAAAAGTATGTTATACTAAAGTCCATCATACAGGAGTAACTTATGACTAACGAATTTCTTCATTTTGAAAAAATCAGCCGCCATACATGGCAAAACCTGCATCGTAAAACAACTCCGCCTCTGACCCAGGCCGAGCTTAATTCTATCAAGAGTTTCAATGACAAAATTAGCCTGCAAGACGTGACGGACATTTACCTCCCCTTGACCAATCTCATTCAGATTTATAAACGTTCTAAGGAAGACTTGGCTTTTTCCAAGGGGATTTTTCTACAAAAAGAGAGCCGGAAACAGCCCTTTATCATCGGAGTTTCTGGCAGTGTGGCCGTTGGGAAATCCACCACCAGCCGGTTGCTGCAGATTCTGCTTTCTAGAACTTTTTCAAATGCGACAGTCGAACTGGTTACCACAGACGGTTTTTTATTTCCCAATCAAATTTTAGAAGCTAATGGCATTTTAAACCGCAAGGGATTTCCTGAAAGCTATAATATGGAGCTGCTTCTTTCCTTTCTGGATAGCATAAAAAATGGTCAAGATTTCCAAATTCCTGTCTACTCGCATGAAACTTATGATATCGTCCCTCAGGAAATGCAGGAGGTAAAGGCTGCAGACTTTGTTATTGTTGAAGGGATCAATGTTTTCCAAAATCCTCAGAACGAGCGCCTCTATATGACAGACTTTTTTGACTTTTCTATCTATGTCGATGCAGAAGTCGATAATATCGAAAATTGGTATCTGGATCGCTTTAAAAAAATGCTGACTCTGGCTGAAAACGACCCCAAAAACTACTACCACCGCTTCACCATGCAATCAGAAGAGGAAGTAGTAACCTTCGCCCATAATGTCTGGAAAAGCATTAACCTTGTCAACCTGCTAGACTACATTGAGCCAACCCGCAATCGGGCAGAAATTATCCTGCATAAAGCCGGAAATCATGAAATTGATGAAATTTACTTAAAAAAAT
>CAUVQK010000146.1:0-4415 GCA_963553705.1 uncultured Streptococcus sp. | reverse complement strand
TTTCAATATTTTTGATTTTACTTGGCAGGAGCTCTTTAATGATTTGGAGCTGTTGCAGTCTTTTGTGTTCTTTGTTGTGATTATCGGTTTATCACTGACCATTCTGATTGTGATAGCAGCTCGCTTGATACAATATCTGTCGGTAGCCCATGTACAAAAAAATCTTCGGAATTTGCTGGATGGACGGAGGATGGAGCCGACAGACCAACCCGAGTTGGATCGTTCTCTGCATCAGATCGAGAGAAGGCTGCACCGTCTGACAGAAAATCTCCAAAAGTCTGAAAACCAAACCCTGCAGACAGAAGAAAAAATTATCGAAAAAGAACGGCGGCGGATTGCGCGTGATTTGCACGATACTGTCAGTCAGGAATTATTTGCAGCCAATATGATTCTTTCAGGAGTGGCTGGAAATGTAGAACGGCTTGATGGAGAAAAACTGCAAAAACAGCTCAAGGGGATTGCCGATATTCTGGACACAGCCCAGAAGGATTTACGGATTCTCCTGCTTCACCTGCGGCCTACAGAGTTGGAAAATAAGACTCTGGTCGAAGGTATGGATGTGATTATCAAGGAGCTAACTGATAAAAGCGACATTGATGTTCACTTCAATCATCAGGTTGGGAATCTACCCAAACAGATGGAGGAGCATGTCTTCAGAATCATGCAGGAAATTATCAACAACACACTGCGGCATGCCCAGGCCAGTCGGTTGGATATTTACCTCTATCAGGCACCTAATGAGCTTAAAATCAAGGTATCTGATAATGGCGTCGGTTTTGATCCGTTGGCTCAGGATGAACTCAGCTACGGCTTGAAAAATATGGAAGATCGTGTACGGGATATGGCGGGCACCTTTAAGCTTTTGACAGCCCCCAGAAAAGGTCTTTCTATTGAAATCACGATACCTTTACTAGAAGGAGAAGATCATGAAGATATTGTTAGTGGATGACCACCAGATGGTCAGATTGGGATTGAAAAGTTATCTGGAACTGCAAGATGATATAGCAGAAGTATCTGAAGCAGTCAATGGCAAAGAAGGAGTTGAGCAGGCTTTGGCAAGTCGTCCGGATGTGATTATCATGGATATCGTCATGCCTGAGATGAATGGGATTGAAGCGACACTGGCCATTTTAAAAGAGTGGCCGGAAGCAAAGATTCTGATTTTGACTTCTTATCTGGATAATGAAAAAATTTATCCTGTTCTGGATGCAGGCGCTCATGGATACATGCTTAAGACTTCCAGCGCTGAAGAAATTCTCCGTGCTGTCAAAAAAGTGGCCAAGGGAGAATTTGCCATTGAAACAGAGGTCAGTAAGAAAGTGGAGTATCATCGTAACCATATTGAGCTCCACGAGGATTTGACAGCTCGTGAGCGTGATATTTTAGGGCTTTTAGCCAAGGGTTATGAAAATCAACGGATTGCGGATGAGCTCTTCATTTCCCTCAAAACGGTCAAGACTCATGTCTCCAATATCCTGTCCAAATTGGAGGTGAGCGACCGTACTCAGGCAGTTGTTTATGCTTTTCAGCACCATCTTGTCCCACAAGAAGACTTTTAATGGTATAATAGAAAAGATTAAGATTGGACAAGGGGAGATATGGACGCAAAATTAAAGTATAAGGCAAAAAAGATAAAAATTGTCTTTTTCGATATAGATGATACCCTGCGGGTCAAGGATACAGGTTTTATCCCAGACTCTATCCAGACAGTTTTCAAGCAGTTGAAGGACAAAGGGATTTTGACGGGTATTGCGTCTGGAAGAGGAATGTTTGGTGTCGTGCCGGAATTGAGAGCTTTGCAGCCAGACTTTTTCGTTACCCTGAACGGAGCCTATGTCGAAGACAGCAAAGGGAAGGTGATTTCTCAGACGGTTATCCCGTCCGATAGAGTGACGTCCTATATTGCTTGGGCTCAGGAGGAAGGGATTGACTATGGTCTGGTCGGAAGTCATGAAGCGGCCTTGTCTAATCGAAATTCTCTGATTTCAGAGGCCATTGATGTGGTTTATCCAGATTTGCCTGTAAATCAAGACTTTCATTTAAACAAGGATATTTATCAGCTTTGGACCTTTGAAGATAGAGGAGATTGCCTGCAGCTGCCAGAGGCATTAGCGGAGCATCTGCGTTTGGTTCGCTGGCATCCTCATTCGTCAGACGTGGTACCGACAGAAGGGTCCAAGGCAGCCGGAGTTTCCAAGGTTGTCGAGCATCTGGGCTTCAAACCTGAAAATGTCATGGTTTTTGGCGACGGACTCAATGATTTAGAATTGTTTGACTATGCAGGAATCGGCATTGCCATGGGTGTTTCCCATGAAGAACTGCGAAAAAGAGCAGATTATATTACAAAAACAGTAGAAGAAGACGGCATTTTTGCCGCCTTAGAGGAGTTAGGTATGGTAGAAAAAGAATTACATTTTCCACAAGTAGAACTTGCAGCAGCAGAAGGTCCAAAAGCGACTATCAAGACTAATCATGGGAACATGAAAATTCAGCTATTTCCAGAACAGGCACCAAAAACAGTAGCCAACTTTATTGGACTTGCTAAAGATGGATACTATGACGGTGTGATTTTCCACCGCATTATTCAGGACTTTATGATTCAGGGTGGCGATCCTACTGGTACCGGTATGGGCGGTCAGTCTATCTATGGTGAGAAATTTGAAGATGAGTTTTCACCAGAATTGTACAATATCCGCGGAGCTCTTTCCATGGCAAATGCTGGGCCGAATACTAACGGCAGTCAATTTTTCATTGTTCAAAATAAAAATCTTCCTTATTCAGCTAAGGAATTAAGTCGCGGCGGCTGGCCTGAAGCTATTGCTGAAGTCTATGCCAGTCAGGGAGGAACACCGCATTTGGATCGGCGCCACACGGTCTTTGGTCAGTTGGCTGATGAAGCCTCTTACCAAGTTTTGGACAAGATTGCAGCTGTTGAGACGGGTGCAATGGACAAGCCGGTGGAAGATGTTGTGATTGAGACCATTGAGGTAGAAGACTGATGAAAATCGGTGATAAATTAAAAGGCAAAATCACTGGGATTCAGCCTTATGGAGCTTTTGTTGAGCTGGAAAACGGAACGATTGGCCTGATTCATATTTCAGAAATTCGTCCGGGCTATATTGAAAATATCCATGATAGTGTAAAGATTGGCCAGCAAGTCTTGGTACAGGTTGTGGACTATGATGAATTTTCTGGGAAGTCCAGTCTGTCCATGCGGACCCTAGAAGAAGAAAAGCACCGCCTCCCTAGACGCCACCGCTTTTCAAACGACCGCTGTAAAATTGGTTTTGAGCCTTTGGGCAGACAGCTGCCTATCTGGATCAAAGAGGCAAAAAAATTCTTAAAAGAAGAAAAAGTTTAAAAAATATCCTGTTCCATAAGATAACAGGATATTTTTGTTTTAGATAGAATTGCCGTTCAATTCATAGCCAACTGCTAAGTTGAAACGGACTTGTTTTTCAAAAAATACTAAGCATCAAATTCATAGAGGGCAGTAGACAGGTAGCGTTCGCCGTTATCAGGTGCCAGAGCAAGGACTTTCTTGCCAGCTCCTAGTTTTTTCGCTACTTCAATAGCTGCGAAAATAGCGGCAGCAGATGAAATCCCCACTAAGAAGCCTTCCTGACCTCCAATATAGCGTCCGAATTCCAGTGCTTGATCAGAAGTTACGCGGACAATACCGTTGTAGGCTGCTGTATCCAAAGTCTCTGGAATGAATCCAGCTGAAAGTCCTTGGATTTTGTGAGGACCTGGCTTCTCACCAGAAAGGATAGCAGATTCGTCTGCTTCAACTGCATAGGTTTGGATGTCCGGATTAACTTTTTTGAGAGCGTGAGATACACCGGAAATAGTTCCGCCAGTTCCGACACCGCCTACAAAAGCATCCAGTCCAGTTTCACCGAAAGCAGCGATGATTTCTGCTCCTGTTGTTCGTTCGTGAACCTCTGGATTGGCCGGGTTGTTAAACTGCAGCGGCAGCCAGCCATTTCGCTCTTGTGCGATTTCTTGTGCTTTTGCAATAGCCCCTTTCATTCCTTCGCTGCCTGGAGTCAAGACTAACTCAGCACCATAAGCTTGGATAATTTTGCGCCGCTCTACACTCATGGTTTCTGGCATAACAATGACAACCTTGTAGCCTTTGGCTGCTCCAACCCATGAAAGGCCAATACCAGTATTTCCGCTGGTTGCTTCAACGATGGTATCGCCGGGCTTGATAAGGCCATCGCGTTCAGCGGCCTCAATCATGCTGAGAGCAATCCGGTCTTTAACAGAAGAGCCAGGATTGAAAGCTTCTAACTTCACATAAACCTCAGCGGCTCCTTCTGGAACCAAGTTGTTTAATTTGACGATGGGAGTTTGCCCAATTAGTTCTGTAATATTTTGATAAATACGTGACATAGGATACATACCTCAAT